>JBGSJU010000461.1:0-6102 GCA_041741655.1 Rhodobacterales bacterium | reverse complement strand
TCTCGCAGATCACGCCCGAAGGGTTCAGGCCGGCAAGGCGGCTGACATCCACCGCCGCCTCGGTATGGCCGGCGCGCACCAGCACCCCGCCCTCGCGGGCGCGCAGCGGAAAGACATGGCCCGGCGTGGCGATATCAGCCGCGCCCTTGCCCGCATCGATGGCTGTGGCGATGGTCAGCGCGCGGTCATGCGCCGAAATGCCGGTGCTGACGCCTTCGCGCGCCTCGATCGACACCGTAAAGGCTGTCTCATGCCGCGATGAGTTTTGCGATGCCATCAAGGGCAGGCCCAGCTGATCGACGCGCTTTGATGTCATCGACAGGCAGATCAACCCCCGCCCGTGCATCGCCATGAAATTGATCGCGGCGGGCGTCGCCATCTGCGCGGGG
The DNA here is from genome assembly GCA_041741655.1 of Rhodobacterales bacterium. GTDB lineage: Bacteria > Pseudomonadota > Alphaproteobacteria > Rhodobacterales > Rhodobacteraceae > UBA9554. Next base: position 5,713 of record JBGSJU010000461.1, on the reverse strand, counting down.
ATCACCAGATCGCCCTCGTTCTCGCGGTCCTCGTGATCGACAAGGATGAACATGCGGCCGTTGCGGGCGTCGTCGATGATGTCCTCGATGGACGAGATCACATCGGCATGCGCGCCTTCCACGGGCCCGGGCAATTCAAAGGGAAGGCGGTCGGATCGGGTGTCGGACATGGGGTCCCCGCTGCTGCTGTGCGCGGCATGTAGCCCGGATGCGCCGCCAAAGCCAGAGCGCGCCCTGCGCGACGCGGCGACGCGGGGCGCGCCGCCGTCGCCTTTCACATGCCTGACCCACCGATCATTCGGTGAATTGCCACAATGCGGGCAGGAATTCATAGGCCTCCGGCGATTTCATCACATGGCCCACGCCCGGAAACGGAAAATGATAGCCAAGCACGGCCATGCCATCGGTCGCGGCCATGTCCAGAAGGCGGGTCCGGGTCGCAACCGTTTGCGCCCCGTCGGCGTCAAAGCCGTTGAACCAGTCGGGCCGGGCAAAGTTCAGCACGGCATGCGACATCGAATCACCTAGCGCGATCAACTGCTTGCCGGCGTCTTCCACCACAAGGCTCATGTGCCCCGGCGTGTGGCCCGGTGTGGCGATCAGGCGGATGCCGGGGGCCACCGCATGGCCATCCTCGGCCAGCGTCCAGTCTTCGCGCGCAGCGATGGAATTCACCGCCCCCAACACGAATTGCTGCGCGTCGGTCGGCACCTTGTCCACCAGACCGTCCTGCATCCAGTATGCCCGTTCCGCCGCGCCGATCACATATTCCGCCTGAGGAAAGATCGTCTCGTCGAATTCGTCGCGGATGCCCCAGATATGGTCGGGATGGGCATGGGTGATCACGACATGGGTAATGTCCTCGGCCGCTACCCCCGCCGCTGCCATGTTGGCCAGCAATCGACCCGCCGTGGGCAGGAACCGCGTTCCGGACCCGACATCCACCAGCACCTTTGCCGCACCCAGTTCCACCAGCAGGTGGTTGGTGTGCGAATAGCCCAGATCGGTCGGCAGGTAATGCGCGGCCAGCATGGCCTGCACCTCCTTCGGGTCGGCATTCACCCCCAACCCCGCCACCGGCAGGGTGAAGAACCCGTCCGACAGCACCGTCAACTGCGCCGCGCCCAACGAGAACCGGAAATGGGCCGGATTGTCCGTGGCCGGCCCGCCCAGATTGGCGCGCGCCATCCGTGGCAGCGCAAGGGCCGGAAGGGCAAAGGCTGGCGCCATCGCGGCAAGCCGCAGGATGTCGCGGCGGTTCGGTCTGATCAGCATGGCCTGTCCTCCTCCAAGGCTGTTACCGGCAAGATAGCGGCCCTCACCCGCAAAACACAACACGCTTCGGGAATGTGTCAGACGGCAGAGGGGGCGCTGCGCCCCGGCTTCTCTGGTTGCCAAATATCCCCGCCGGAGGCATCCCGAGGCGGCGGCGCAGCCGACAACGAGAAGACAAAGCGCGGCGAAGCCGCTCCATTGGATCAGACGGGTGCCACTGGCTCAGGCGGTTTCCGCCAGGCGCGCCACATACCGGGCCAGGGTGTCGATTTCCAGATTGACCCGGTCGCCGACCCGCAAATTGCCCCAGGTGGTATGCGCCTTAGTATGCGGGATGATGTTCACGCCGAATTCGTTGGCTGCCACCTCGTTCACCGTCAGGGACGTGCCGTCCAGCGCCACCGACCCCTTGGGCGCGATGAACCGCGCCAGCGCCGCCGTGGTGCGAAAGGCAAAGCGCGTCGATGCGCCTTCGTCCCGCATCGCGACGATGTCGGCCAGCCCATCGACATGGCCCGACACGATGTGCCCGCCCAGTTCGTCGCCAACCTTCAGCGCACGTTCCAGATTGACGCGCGTGCCCTCGGTCCACCCCCCCAGCGTGGTTTTCGACAGGGTTTCGGCGGACGCATCGACCGCGAACCAGCCATCCCCCTTTTCCACCACCGTCAGGCAAACGCCGTTGCAGGCGATGGATGCCCCGATATCGACGGTCGCCATGTCATAGCGCGTGCCGATATGCGCGCGCAGGTCGCCCTGCCGGTGCAGACGGGTAACGCGACCGATGTCGGTGATGATGCCGGTGAACATGATGCAGGCCTCTGACTGTGATGCTGCAGACCTAAGCGCGCGGCGGCAACAAGGCAAGCCGGGCTCGTCCCGGCCGTGCGCCCTAGCATTTTCTGCCTTATTTTCGCCGGGGCAAACCGCTAGCGTTCTGCCTTGTGACCCAACGATCCCCGTAGCCCGGACCCTGTTTGCATGACCGCCGTTCCTGCCCCCAACGCGCGCGTGTTCCTGTTCCTGCAGGGACCGCATGGGCCGTTCTTTCATCAACTGGGCCGGATGCTGCGGCTGGCCGGCGCCGAGGTGTGGCGCGTGGGGTTCAATGCGGGGGATCGGGCGTTCTGGTTCGATGCCGACCGCTACATTCCCTTTCGTGGCGACCCGGACGCTTGGCCCGCCACCTGCGCCACGGTGATGGCGGAAAAATCAGTCACCGATCTGGTGCTGTATGGGGACACGCGTAGCGTGCACGCGCAGGCCATCGCCGCTGCCCGACAGCGCGGCATCACCGTGCATGTGTTCGAGGAAGGTTATCTGCGGCCCTATTGGGTGACCTATGAGCGCGGCGGCGCCAACGGGCATTCCCGGTTGATGACGCTGAGTGTCGGCGACATGAAGGCGGCGCTGGAACACTCGGATCTGGATACGGTCTTGCCGCCCGCCAAATGGGGCGACATGCGGCAGCACATTTTCTACGGCGCGCTCTATCATTGGTTCGTGATGTTCCGAAATCGCGATTACCGCGATTTTCGCCCGCATCGCGATCTGCCGGTGACCAAGGAATTCCAGCTGTATCTGCAACGCCTGCTGTTGATGCCATGGCACGCGCTGGAACGCCGGATTGCCACACGGGCCATTCGCAACGGCGGCTTTCCCTATCATCTGGCGCTCTTGCAATTGGAACATGACGCCAGTTTCCGCATGCATTCGCCGTTCCGGTCGATGACGGAATTTCTTGAGGTGGTGATCCGGGGTTTTGCCGAAGGCGCACCGCGGCACCATCATCTGGTGATCAAGGCGCACCCGCTGGAAGATGGCCGCGTGCCCCTCAAACGCGAGATTTTCCGGGTCGCCGCCCGCGAAGGCGTGGCGGGACGGGTACATTTCCTGCGCGGTGGCAAACTGGCGCAGTTGCTGAATGCCGCGCGCAGCGCCGTCACCGTGAATTCCACCGCCGCACAGCAGGTACTGTGGCGCGGCATCCCGCTGAAGGTGTTCGGCGCGGCGGTTTACGCGAAACCCGAATTCGTGTCCGACCAGCCGCTGGCGCAATTCTTTGCCGGTGCCATGCGGCCCGACCGCAAGGCCTATTCCGATTATCGGCGGTTCCTGTTGGAAACCAGTCAGGTGCCCGGCGGCTTCTATTCCACCCGCGCGCGTCAGCAATTGTTGCGGCAGGTCGTCGACATGATGCTGGCTTTGGAAGACCCGTATGATGCGCTTGTCTCGGGCACCGCAGCACCACGGCAACAGTTGCGCCTGATCAACTGAGCCGCGGGTCATGAACCTGCTGGATTTTGGCCCGCATTCCGCATAAAGTCGCGACCAAAGAGGGCGATATGACCCTCGCGAGGCAGAACGCTTGCCAATGGCACGCGTAAAAACAGGCAAGATCAGGTCGAGGAGACCGCGCAGTGACCCATCGTCCGTCGCGATTGGCGAAGTTTTCCGCCATTTTTGCCGCTTGCGCGGTGCTGTCATCCTGCGGGCTGCCGCGGGTCGGCCCGAACAAGGACGAAATCTATGCCGGATCGGTGCTGCGCGAAGGCGACGCGTTCGTCGTGACCGTGAATGACCGGGTGACGCGGGCAACAAGCGTGGTGACCGCCCTTGGGTTCACGCAGGATTTCCTGAACGCCAGCGCGCTGGACAGCGACGCCGTTCGCCCCGGCGATACGCTGGGCCTGACGATCTGGGAAAACGTCGACGATGGCCTGCTGGCGTCCGAAGGGCTGAGCAATACCGCGCTGGAAGAGGTGCAGGTGGACGGGGATGGTTTCATCTTCGTGCCCTATGCCGGGCGCATCAAGGCCTCTGGCAACACGCCCGAGGCGCTGCGCCGCATCATCACCGAAAAACTGGAAGAACAGACCCCGGATCCGCAGGTGCAGGTGCGCCGTCTGGCCGGGGACGGGTCCACCGTCAGTCTGGTGGGCGCGGTGGGCGCGCAGGGTGTCTATGCCATCGAACGGCCGACGCGGACGCTGTCGGCCATGCTGGCGCGTGCAGGGGGCGTGGTGATCGAACCCGAGATCGCGCAGATCACCGTCATTCGCGGCAAGCACCGCGCCAAGATCTGGTTTCAGGATCTGTACAGTAACCCCGCATTCGACATCGCGCTGCGTGGTGGCGACCGGATTCTGGTCGAGGAAGACACCCGCGCCTTCACCGCGCTTGGCGCGACGGGCAGCCAGAATCTGGTGCGGTTCAAAACCCAGAGCCTGTCGGCGATCGAGGCCATCGCGCAGGTTGGCGGGTTGAAGACATCATTCGCCGATCCGACCGGCGTTTTCGTGTTCCGCAATGAACCGTCTGAGGTGGCCAATCAGGTGCTGGCCCGCAACGATCTGCAAGGTGAACAGCGCATGGTCTATGTGCTGGATCTGACGGAACCCAACGGCATGTTCATGGCGCGCGATTTTTCCATTCGGGACGGCGACACGCTCTATGTCACCGAAGCGCCGTTCACCCAGTGGAGCAAGACCATCTCGGCGGTGACCGGAACGCTGGAGACGGTCGACACGCTAACCAATACATCGACATCGCTGCTCGGGAATTGACCCGTGAGCAAAACGGGCCAGGCGACGCCGTTTTTGCCCCCCGAAGTGCACCCCGGATCGCCTCATCGGTCTGACGCATCGCCGACCCGCCTGCGCTTTTTGAACGGCGGGTTTCTGTGGCAAAGCCGGCTGCGCCGCATGCTGGCGCTTTGCGGGACGCCTGTGCTGGCGGGTTTGCCACGGCCGGGGGACGCGATGGTGGTCTGGGGCCGCTCGCCCAATGCCCGGCGCGGGGAATGGGCCGCCCGGACGCGCAGTGTCCCGTTGTGGCGGGTCGAGGACGCCTTTTTGCGGTCATTGCATCCCGGCCGGGCCGGTGGTCCGCCGATCGGGCTGTTGATCGACCGGCAGGGCGGCGTGCATTTCGACGCATCCGCCCCGTCCGACATCGAAACGATCCTGGCGCGCAACCCGCTGGACGATACCGCGCTGTTGGATCGCGCCCGCGCGGGGATGGCGCGGATGGCCGAGGCGGATCTGTCAAAATACACGGCGCACGACCCCGATCTGGCCCCGCCACCGCCCGGCTATGTGCTGGTGATCGACCAGACCCGGGGCGATGCATCCGTGCGCGCCAGCGGCGGGGATCCGGCCACGTTCCGCGACATGCTGGCAACCGCGCAGGCCGAACACCCGGGCGTGCCCGTGGTGATCAAGACCCATCCCGAAACCGCGCGCGGGTTCCGCCCGGGGCATTTCGACGCCACCGATGCCCGCGACGGTGTCACGCTCTTGACCGCCCCGGTCAGTCCGCGCGCCCTGCTGGAAGGTGCCCGCGCGGTCTATACCCTGTCGTCGCAGATGGGGTTTGACGCCATTCTGGCCGGGCACCGTCCGCAGGTGTTCGGCACGCCGTTCTATGCCGGTTGGGG
>JBGSJU010000460.1:0-3702 GCA_041741655.1 Rhodobacterales bacterium | reverse complement strand
CCCGTATTGGAACGCCAGCCTGCGCGCGCTGAACGGCCGCGACCCCCGCGTGGCCGATCATGTCATGGCCGATCCGCTGGCCGCCGCGTTCATGGGCAGGACGCAGGATCTGATCCTGCTGCTGCTTCCCGCCTACCGCGCCGAGGGCAAGGCGCATCTGGGGCTGGGTTTCGGCTGTTCCGGCGGCCAACACCGGTCTGTCGCCGTGACGGAAGCCATGGCAAAGGCCCTTGCAGAGGCGGGCTGGCAAGTGTCAACTAGACATCGGGAACTTGAGCGGGCGCTGACACCGCCAAACGCCGGATAAGAGGGACTGTCAGGCGTGTTGGGCATCGTGATCGTGGCGCATGGGGGATTGGCTCGGGAATACTTGGCCACTTTAGAACATGTGATGGGCCCCCAGGGCGGCATCCGCGCGATCGGCATCGACCCCGAAGATGACCGCGACCTGAAATCAGCCGAGATCTGCGCCGCTGCCGATGCCGTGGATCAGGGCCATGGCGTGGTGGTGGTGACGGATCTGCACGGCGGATCGCCCTGCAACCTGGCGCGTCAGGCCTGTATTCCTGCCGGCCGCAGCATCCTGTTTGGCGCCAACATGCCCTTGCTGATCAAGCTGGCGAAAAGCCGCCACCTGAGTGTCGGCGAGGCGTTGCGCGCCGCCAAGGAGGCCGGTCGCAAATACATCGACAGCCAATCGCCCGGCGAATAACCTGCATCACAGTCGGAACGCCCCGGAAAGCCCATCATGACCCATGCCGTGACGCGCCAATTGAGAATCGTGAATGAAAAAGGCCTGCATGCCCGCGCCTCGGCCAAATTCGTCGAGGTGGTCGAAGGGTTCGATGCCCGGGCCGAGGTTTGCCGCGACGGGTTGTGTGCCGGTGGCGACAGCATCATGGGGCTTTTGATGTTGGCAGCGTCCAAGGGAACCACTATTGAGGTTCAGACCTTGGGTCCGGATGCGCTGGCGCTTGCCGACGCGTTGCAGGCTCTGGTGGCCGACCGGTTCGGCGAAGGAATGTAAACAGGGCGCGGGCCCGGGCGGCGAAGGCGCCGCCGAAACAGCGGTGGCAACAACGTGGTGGACAGTGCACAAAGGCGCGTCAGGATGACCCGGGCAAAATCCGCCGCGGTGCCGAAAAAATACGATCGCCGCAGCCTGTCCTATGCCAGCACCTTCGACAATGCGTGGCAATCGACGATGATCCGGTCGATGGAATGGGTATCGGGCAAGATCACCATCATCCGCCTGATCCGCGAATTCGAACGCCGGGGTGCGCCGCAGGGCATCGCGTTCTGGCGCGCGGCGCTGGATGTCATGGGCATCCCGCTGGCCACCCCGCAGGCGCAGATTGACCGCATCCCCGCCACCGGGCCCGTCGTGGTGGTGGCGAACCATCCGCATGGCATGGTGGACGGCATGATCCTGGCCGATCTGATTGCGCGGCGGCGCGAGGATTTCCGCATCCTGACCCGGTCGGTCCTGACCGGCATCGACGAGGTCGCGGCCAGCTATCTGATCCCCGTGCCGTTTCCGCACGACCCCGAAGCACAGGCGAAAAGCGTCGAAATGCGCGCCGAGGCGATGGGGCATCTGAAACAGGGCGGGGTCGTCAGCGTGTTTCCGTCGGGCGTGGTCGCGTCGTCCAAGACGTGGTTCGGCCCGGCGATCGAGGCGGAATGGAACGTGTTCACCGCCCAGATGATCCGCCGGTCCGGCGCGCAGGTGGTGCCGATCTTCTTCCCGGGGTCAAACTCGCGGCTTTATCAGATCGCCAACCGCGTGTCGGCCACCATGCGGCAGGGTATGTTGCTGCATGAGATCGTCCATTCGCTGAACAAGCCGATGCGCCCCATCGTCGGGCATCCGCTGGACCCGGTTCAGATGGAACGCCTTGCGTCCGACCCGCGCGGGTTCATGGCATGGCTGCGCGAACACACGCTGTCCCTGCGGGACTGACGCGTCAGCGAATCGGCCATCACCGCGTCGGAACGGGCACCTCGCCGCGGTAATCGTAAAATCCGCGCTTGGTCTTGCGGCCCAGCCAGCCGGCCTCGACATATTTGGTAAGCAGGGGACAGGGCCGGTACTTCGTATCCGCCAGCCCGTCATGCAGCACGTTCATGATCGCCAGACAGGTATCCAGCCCGATGAAATCGGCCAGTTCCAGTGGCCCCATCGGGTGATTGGCGCCCAGTTTCAGCGCCTGATCGATGGACCGCACATTCCCCACGCCTTCGTACAACGCATAGACGGCCTCGTTGATCATCGGGATCAGCACGCGGTTGACGATGAAGGCGGGGTAATCCTCGGCGCTGGACACCGTCTTGCCGATGCGGTCCACCACGGCATGGCAGGCCTTGTAGGTGGATTCATCCGTGGCGATGCCGCGGATCAGTTCGACCAGTTGCATGACGGGGACCGGGTTCATGAAATGGAACCCCATGAACCGTTCCGGCCGGTCGGTGCGGGCGCCCAGCCGGGTGATCGAGATCGACGAGGTGTTCGAGGTCAGGATCGTGTCCGGGCCCAGATGCGGGGCCAGCGTTTCAAAGATCTTGTTCTTGACCTCTTCGCGTTCGGTCGCGGCTTCGATGATCAGGTCGGACGGGCCCAGATCGGGCAGCGCCAGCGTGGTGCGGATACGCGCCAGCGTTGCGTCACGCAGGTCTTGCGCCACCTTGCCGCGGCTGACCTGGCGATCAAGGTTGCGGGTGATGGTTTCGATGGCCCGGTCCAGCGCGTCTTGGCTGATGTCGGTCATCAGCACGTCATAGCCCGCCAAAGCCATGACATGCGCGATGCCATTGCCCATCTGTCCAGCCCCAACCACCCCGATCGTCCGGATATCCATGCCCGTCTCCCGCTTTGTCCTGTCCGACAATAGGCGTGCGGAACCGCGGGCTGCAAGCCACCGCAGGGTCGGCGGCGGTGGGATCGGTCAAATTGGCGCATTAGGATTTCGGCAAGACCTTTGCGGCAGTTTGGTGGCGGGTGTGAGACAAGGGTGAGTGAGATGAACCATGACGTTCCGGGCGCCGGAGCGCTCGATTACCATATCTGCCACTATGGCGCGTCGCGTCTGGTGTTCCGGGGGCCGATGCGGCGACCTGACGGGCCCTATGCGGTCTGTCTGGGCGGGTCGCGGACCTTTGGCAAATTCGTGCCGCATCCGTGGCCGGACCGGGTCGAAGTGCTGACGGGGCTGCACACCGTCAATCTGGGCTGTGCCAATGCCGGGCCAGAGGCATTTCTGAACGATCCTGCCGTGCTTGGGATGGTCGCCGAGGCTGCGGTGACGGTGGTGCAGGTGACCGGGGCGCAAAGGGTGTCGAACCGCTATTACGCAGTGCATCCGCGCCGCAATGACCGGTTCCTTGGACCGACGCCGTTGATGCGGCAGGTGTTTTGCGATGTCGATTTCACCGAGTTCCACTTTACCCGCCATCTGGTGACTGCACTGGCACAGCGGTCGCCCGACCGGTTTCCGGCCTTGCGGGCGGAATTGTGCGCCGTCTGGCTGGCCCGGATGCGCGCATTGCTGGCGCAGGCGGGCGGGCGGCGGGTCGTGCTGTGGATGGCCGATCATGCCCCGGGTGCGGCAGAGGATGGCGACCCTTGGGGTATCGACGCTGCCATGCTGGACGCGCTGCGGCCCGATTGCGACATGATCGTGCTGGCGGTCGCCAGCCCGCGGG
>JBGSJU010000459.1:0-7490 GCA_041741655.1 Rhodobacterales bacterium | reverse complement strand
GCGCCGGGCGCGGGCTGTGGCATCAGGGCGCGCGCGGCATCATATTGCGACAGAAACACCTGCCCGGTCAGATCGTGCAGGAAATGCGACCGTTGCAGGCGGTCCATCACCGGGCCTTTCACTTCGGACAGGTGCAGTTTGATCTCCATGTCCTTGAGCCTGCGGTTCAATTCCTCAAGGCTTTCCAGCGCTGACATGTCGATTTCATTGACCGCCGAACACATCAGCACGACATGACGCAGCGCCGCGTCCCCGGCGACGCGGGCGAGCACCATATCCTCCAGAAACCGCGCATTGGCAAAATACAGGCTTTCGTCGATGCGCAGGGTCACGACGCTGGGGTGGGTTTCCACGGTGTGCCGGTTAATGTTGCGGAAATGCTGCGTGCCGGGCACCAGACCCACCTCGGCCACATGCGGGCGCGAGGTTTTGTAAAGATGCAGGAAGATCGAGATCATCACCCCTGCCGACACCCCAGCCTCGACCCCAAACGTCAGGGTCAACAGGATCGTGGCGGCGACGGCGGCGAAATCCACCTTGGAATAGGTCCACGCCCGTTTCAGGATCGAAAAATCCACCAGACTGATGACGGCGACGATGATGGTCGCGGCCAATGTCGCCTTGGGCAGGAAATACAGCGCGGGCGTCAGGAACATTGCGGCCAGCAGGATGCCGACGGCGGTAAACGCGCCCGCAGCGGGCGTTTCGGCGCCGGCGTCAAAGTTTACCACCGACCGGGCAAAGCCGCCCGTGACCGGATAGCCCCCGGTCAGCGCGGCGGCGATGTTCGACGTGCCAAGGCCCACAAGTTCCTGATCCGGCACGATCTTTTGCCGCTTCTTTGCCGCCAGCGTCTGCGCCACCGATACCGACTCGACAAAGCCGATGATGGAAATCAACAGCGCGGGCACGAACAACTGCCCGACCAGACCCGCCGACAGGTCGGGCAGGGTCAGCGGCGGGATGCCCATCGGCACGGTGCCGACGATGGCGACGCCCTTGTCGTGCAGGCCAAAGATCACGGTGGCCAGCGTGGTGACGGCCACGGCTGCGACCGGACCGGCCTTGGCCAGAATATCGGCCAGACGCGGTTTCAGACCGGCACCGATCAGCAGGGGTTTCAGCCCCTTGCGGACCCAGAACAGAAAGGCTGTCGCCGACAGCCCGATGAACAGGGTGATCGGATTGGCCAGATGCTGATTGGCGATCAGCGTTTCAGAGATTTCGATCAGGGTATGCCCGCCGCCCTTGATGCCAAGGATCGCCGCCAGTTGCCCCGCCGCGATCAGAACGCCCGACGCGGTGATAAACCCGGCAATCACCGGATGCGACAGGAAATTCGCCAGAAACCCCAGCCGCAACACCCCCATCAACGTCAGGATCGCGCCCGACAGGAACGCCAGCGTGATGGCGGCAGCGGCATATTCCGCCGGGCTGGACAGGTTCAGGGCGCCCACTGACGACGCCGTCATCAGCGAAATCACCGCCACCGGCCCCACCGCCAGCGCGCGCGAGGTGCCGAACACCGCATAGGCCAGCAGCGGCGCGATGGACGCATACAGCCCCATTTCCGGCGGCAGTCCGGCCAGCAGCGCATAGGCCAGCGATTGCGGGATCAGCATGATGGTGACGATCACCGCCGCCACCCCATCTGATGTCAGCGTGTCGCGGTCATAGGTCTTGGCCCAAGTCAGGATTGGCAGATGCCGTTCAAGGGCGGCGCGGGTGATCTTGGGCGGGGTCATGGCGTGTCCTGAACAGATTATGTCAGCGTCGGTTTTGCACCTCGTATATATTCAGAATACTTGATATGTGAAGGGTAAACCGCCTGACATCACGCCTTGACGGCCACCTTTTCCGGTTTGACCATCCATTCGCGACCCTTCAGCATCGCCTGCCAATAGACCGGCGGCAGAATCTGCTCCTTCAGGATCCATGCCGCGCGCGATGGTTTGGTGCCGTCGATCACCCATTTCGGGAAGGACGGCAGGAGCGCGCCGCCATAGCCGAATTCCGCCAGTACGATCTTGCCCTTTTCCACCGTCAGCGGGCAGGACCCGTAACCATTGTACATCGCCGTCGGCGACCGGCCCGCGATGTCATCCACCACGTTCTGCGCCACAATCGGGGCCTGCATCCGCGCGGCAGCGGCGGTTTTCGCGTTCGGCGCGTTCATCACATCGCCCAGCGACCAGATATTGTCCCATTTCTTGTGGCGCAGCGTTGCCTGATCGACATCGACCCAGCCCGCCGCGTCCGCCAGCGGCGACACGCGGATGAAATCGGGCGCGGTTTGCGGCGGCACGGCATGCAGCATGTCGAAATCCACGGTGACGATGGTTTTCGCGGTATCGGGTTTCGCCACCTCGAAGGTCGCCTTGCGCGCCGGGCCATCCACGGCGATCAGCCGGTGAAAGAAGTTCACGTTGGCGCGGTACTTGGCGATATAGGCCTCCAGCGCGGGCACGTAATCCTTGACGCCGAACAGCACGCCGCCCGCATTCATGAAATCGATCTGGATGTCCTTCAGCCGGCCCTTGCGGAACCAGTGGTCACCCGACAGATACAGCGCCTTTTGCGGTGCACCGGCGCATTTGATCGGCATCGGCGGCTGGGTGAACACCGCGCGGCCCTGTTTCAGGCCCTGCACCAGTTCCCAGGTATAGGGCGCCAGATCATAGCGGTAATTCGACGTCACGCCGTTCTTGCCCAGCGTTTCGGTCAGCCCTTCGACGCCGGCCCAGTTCAGTTTCAGGCCCGGGCAGACGATCAGCCGGTCGTATTTCACCACGCGGCAGCCATCCAGGATCACCGCGTCATTCTGCGGTTCAAAGGCGGCAACGGCGGATTTGATCCAGTGCACGCCCTGCGGGATCAGTGACCCCATGGTGCGGGCGGTGGTGGCGGCATCGAACACGCCGGCGCCGACCATGGTCCAGCCCGGTTGGTAATAATGCGCATCCGCGGGGTCCAGAATGGCGATCGACAGGCCGGATTTGCGGGATTTCAGCGAGGCGGCGACGGAAATCCCCGCTGCACCACCGCCGACGATGACGACGTCGAACCGGGCATCGCCATCATCGGTGGGGGTCTTGCCACCATTGACGATGCGGCGCACTACGCCCGCCATGTCATAGCCCGCCGCCTTGGTTGCCGACAGGATGTCCGGCAGGGGTTTGTCCTTGGCCATGGCCAGCGACCACATGGTGGCCGACCGCGTGCCCGACCGGCAATAGGCCAGCACCGGCCCCGGCAATTCATCCAGCGCGGCGCGGAACGCCTGCGCATCGCCATCCGACACCATGCCGGTCACGATAGGCACATAGCGGGTTTCAAGGCCGGCGGCACGGGCGGCGGCGTCAATCTCGGCAAAGCTGGGCTGGTCGGCGCCTTCGCCATCGGGGCGGTTGCACAGGATCGACCGGAACCCGGCGGCCTTAGCGGCGGCGATATCCTCGACCGTGATCTGGGGGGCAACGGAAATCAGGGGCGTGATGGCGCGGGCATCCATGGGCAGGCCTTTCAGGGTGACGGTTGCATGACATATACGCGGTGGTGAATATGTTCACCAGTCACGGATTTGTCGCAGCCCCGAAGGCCCACCGTCAAGCCGTCATGCCGCAGCGAAGCCCTTGTCCAGCGCGGTCAGGATCGCATCGACCTCGGCCGCCGTGATGGTCAGGGGCGGCGACATCAGGATATTGTGCGCGCCCAGCCGCACCATTGCGCCGGCCTCGTAGGCGGTCTGGTGGATGCGTTTCATGGTGGGCATATCCATCGCGGTCTTGGCGGCAAGGTCCGACACGATCTCGATCCCGGTCATCAGACCGTGGCCGCCGCGCACGTCGCCGATGATGTCATACTTCTCGGCCAGTTTCAGCACGCCCTGATACAGTTGCGTCCCGCGCGGCCCCGCATTGGCCGCCGTGTTCAGCCGCAGGGTTTCGCTCAGGCAGGCGATGACTGCCGCTGCGCCCACGGGATGCGCGGAATAGGTATAGCCGTGCCAGATCGCCGCCTCGCCCGACGTGTCCTTTTCGAACACCTCGGCCACCTTGTCCGACATCAGCGCCGCCCCCACCGGGAAATAGCCGGACGTGATGCCCTTGGCGGTGCACATCATGTCGGGCTTGACGCCCCAGTGCCGCGACCCGGACCAGTGCCCGGTGCGCCCGAAGCCGGTGATGACCTCGTCCGCAATCATCAGGATGCCATGCTTGTCGCAGATCGCGCGCATCAGCGGCATGAAGGTTTCGGGCGGCACGATCACGCCACCCGCGCCCTGGATCGGTTCCATGATGAAGGCGGCGATGGTGTTGGCCCCCTGAAATGCGATCTCGTCCTCGGCGGCCTGCGCGATCAATTGCGCCAGACGGGCGGGGTCGGTTTCGTTGAACGGGTTGCGATAGGTATAGGGCGCAGGCAGGTGATAGCAGCCCGGCAGCAGCGGTTCATAGGCAATGCGGAAGCGGTTGTTGCCGTTCACCGATGCGCCGCCGAAATGCGTGCCGTGATAGCCCTTTTTCAGGCTGAGGAACTTGGTCCGCGTCGGCTCGCCGCGCAGGCGGTGATATTGCCGCGACAGCCGCAGACAGGTTTCGACTGAATCCGACCCGCCCGAGGTGAAGAACACCCGCGCCACGCCGTCCGCCGCAAAGAACTCGCGCACCATCAGGCTGGCCTCGATGGCAGGCGGGTTGGTGGACCCGGCGAAGGCGGAATAATAGGGCAGATCATAGAGTTGCTTGGCGATCGCTTCCTTGATCGCGTCGTTGGAATAGCCAAGGTTGACACACCACAGCCCGCCCACCGCATCCACGACGCTATGGCCGTCGATATCGGTGATATGCACGCCATGCGCCGATTTGATGATCTTGGGCGGGTTCGCCTGCAGGTCGCCCGGCGCGCCCATGGGATGCCAAAGATGACGGGCGTTGTTTTCCTTCAGGAAGTTTTCGTCTTTCATCGGTATCTCCGGGCGCGCATGACGGGGTGCATTTGATCAAATCTAGCGCGTTTGGCCCGCGCGCGAAAGCCCGCGCGCGACATCGCCGTTACAAAGCCGTCACTCTGGCCGTCGGATCAGCACGGGCGGGATTAGCGGGTATTCCTGCAGGTTGGGCGAGGCGCCGATTCGGTCCACGACCGCAAACAGCCCCGGCGCCTGCAGCGGCGTCAGCACGCCATGCCAGATGCCACGATGCAGGTTGATGCCCTGCCCCGGTGCGGCAAGAAACGCGCGCGGCGTGCCGGGGCGGTCGCCCAGATCGGGTGCGACAATCACCAGCCATTCGGTTTGTGCCATCGGGATGAACGCCTGGCTTCCGTCCGGGTGGCGTTCCAGCAGGTCCAGCGTATAGGGCAGCGCGCGCGGTACCGCGTTGAAGATCGACAACCCCGCGCGACCATCCAGCCCGAAATCCAGCCGCGCCCGGTCATGCCAGCGCCCGCAGAGGCCGCGGTTGATGATGCGGTCCGGGTCGCCAGTGGTGTCCAGCACATCGCCGAACGGGGCGAAGGCGGCGGCGGTCAGGGGTTCGGTGAGGATGGTTTGCATGCGCGGGCCTGGGGCTGGTGGAGAGGCCGGGGAGGGGGGACGCTGTCCCTCCGGACCCCCCTTGGATATTTGGAAACCGAAGAAGATCAGAGCGTTAGCGCCGGGTGGCGGTTGAGGTCCTTGTACAGTAGATAGCGGAACGGCTCGGTGCCGGTCGCCACGCAGGCCTGCGGGCAGAAGGCGCGCAGCCACATGAAATCGCCCGGGCCGACATCGACCCAGTCGGTGTTCAGCAGATAGCGCGCGGTGCCTTGCAGCACGAAAAGCCCGTGTTCCATGACATGGGTTTCGGCGAACGGGATCAGGCCGCCGGGCAGGAAGGTGACGATGTTGACGTGCATGTCATGCGCCAGATCGGCAGGATCCACAAAGCGGGTGGTGCCCCATGTGTCGGTGCCGGGCATCCAGCGGATGGGGTTGGCGGCGTCGGTGGTGACAAATGCGGTGGGTTTGGCGATGCCCGGCACATCGGTCCAGCGGCGACGGATCCAGTGGAACTGCAGGTCGGATGTGGCGGTCAGGCCCCAGTTGCTGTCGGGTGGCAGGTAGGCGTAGCTGCCGGTTTCCAGCGCATGTTTGGCGCCTGCAAGCCGCAGATCGGCTTTGCCCGCAACCACGAAAATGACGCCTTCGGCCTGCGGATCGGGCTCGCCGTTGATCGCGCCGCCGCCCGCCGCGACCTCGACTGCATATTGCGCAAATGTTTCGGCGAAACCCGACAGCGGGCGGGCGATGATCCAGGCCCGGGTGCGATCCCAGCCGGGGAAAGAACTGGTGGTGATGTCGCGCATCGTCACGGCGGGGATGAAGGCATAGGCGGTGGTGAACACCGCGCGGTTCAGCGCCGCATCGGCATCCATCGGCGGCAGGCCACCGGGTGGAAAGGCATAGGTGCGGTTCATGGCAGGATGGCTTTCAGCCGGAGCGTGGCGATGCGTTCAACCTGCGCGCAGGCCGTCGTGAATTCGGTGGCGGTATCGTTGGCGATGCGGGTTTCGAAGGCCGCGAGGATGCCCGACTTGTCATGATCGCGCACCGCGATGATGAAGGGAAAGCCGTGTTTCGCGACATAGGCGGTGTTCAGGGCGGTGAACCGCGCGCGTTCGGCGTCCGTCAGTGCGTCCAGACCCGCGCTGGCCTGTTCCTGCGTGCTGTCCGCCGTCAGGCGTTGCGCCGCCGCCAGTTTGCCCGCCAGATCGGGATGCGCGCGCAAGACGCCCAGCCGTTCGTCGGGCGTGGCGCTGCGGAATACACGCGCCAACGCATTGGCAAGGCCCAGGGCGGTATCATGTGCCGGCCCCAGTTCCAGCGCCCAGGCGCGGTCGGCGATCCAGGGCGAATGTTCGTAAATGCTGCCGTAACGCGCGACGAAATCCGCCTGCGCCATCTGGCTGGGCCGGTCGCGGCGTTGGTTCGGGTGGTGCGCGGCCCAGTGGCGCGCGATGTCGATGCGGCGGGGCGTCCAGACGTGGTCATGCATGCGGACATAGTCGAGGAACCGTTTCAAGCCGGCGATCTTGCCCGGTCGCCCGATCAGGCGGCAATGCAGGCCCACCGACAGTATGGCGGGCCGCCCGGCGCGGCCTTCGGCATAGAGCGTGTCAAAGCTGTCTTTCAGATACTGATAGAACTGTTCGCCGGTGATATAGCCCGGCGCGGTGGCGAAGCGCATGTCGTTCGCTTCCAGCGTGTAGGGGATGACCAGTTGATCGCGGTCGCCCACCTCGATCCAGTAGGGCAGATCGTCATCATAGGTGTCCGACACATAGTCGAACCCGCCTTCTTCGGCCACCAGCCGCACGGTGTTGACCGAACAGCGCCCGGTGTACCAGCCGCGCGGGCGTTCGCCCGTCACCTCGGCATGCAGGCGGATCGCCTCGGCGATCGCGTTGCGTTCCTGATCCTCGGGCATGTCGCGGTGTTCGACCCATTT
>JBGSJU010000458.1:0-2145 GCA_041741655.1 Rhodobacterales bacterium | reverse complement strand
GCGCCGTCGATGCCCGCATTGGCGCCGCGCAGCTGCTATTGCGCCCCGGCGATCTGCGGCTGGACCCGGCAGGCGTTGCGGGGCAGATGCAGACCTGCACCTATCGCGGCGATCACTGGGAGGCGCAGGTGGATGTCGCATCGTTGTCAGCGCCGCTGCTGATGCATTTGCCACAGCGGGCGCGGGCAGGTGACAGGCTGCGGCTGGCGATCAGTGGCGGGTGGGTGTTGCCGGGAACCGCCTAGCCCAGCGTCGGGTCCAGCCGGTCGCGCAGCCAATCGCCCAGCATCGACACCGCCAGCGTGGTCAGCACGATCACGATGGCGGGCGACAGCATGATCCACGGCGCGCGGGTGATGTAGTCGCGCCCGTAACCCACCATGTTGCCAAGGCTGGTCATCGGCGGCTGCACCCCAAGGCCCAGAAATGACAGGCCGGATTCCACCAGGATCACCTCGGGGAACACCAGCGTCATCGACACGATCAGCGTGGACGCGATGTTGGGCAGGATGTGGCGCAAGTAGATCCGCTGTGGTTCCGCACCCAGTTGCGTCACCGCCGTTGCGTAACCTTGGGTATTGGCCGATATCGCCAGTCCGCGCGCGACGCGGGCATAGCGTTCCCAGCCATAAAGGCCCATCAGCCCGATCAGCAGCGGCAGCGAATTGCCAAAGAACGCCAGCACCGACAGCGCCAAGATCAGGAATGGCATCGCGGCCTGAAAATCCGCCAGCGTCAGGACCACCTGTTCGACCCAGCCGCGAAAATGCGCGGCCAGAAAGCCCAGCGTGGTGCCCAGCACCGCCGAAATCAGCGTGGCGCCAAAGGCAATCAGCAGTGAAATCCGCACCGACACGATCAGTCGCGACAGCACATCGCGGCCTAGCTCGTCCGTGCCCAAGGGATGCGCCCAGTTCGCGAAGGGCGGCAGGAACCGGTTGGTCAGTTTCATCGCGGTATAGGGATGCGGCGCGATCTGCTGGGCAAATACTGCCACGATCAGCACCAGTGCGATCCACAGGAACGCCGCCCAGACATACCACGGAAGGCGCGGCAGCGGCATGCGGGTCCGAAAGGGCAGGCGGGTGGGGATATCGGCCATGCTGCGCGTTCTCCGGTCAGGCTGCCCGCGCGCCTTGCCGCAACCGCGGGTCCAGCACGCCATACAGGAAATCGACGATCAGGTTCGATGTAACCATGGTGGCCGCGACCATGAGCAGGATCACCTGTACCACCGCCAGATCGCGGCTGCCCACGGCCACCACCAGCATGCGGCCCACCCCGGGCCATGAAAACACGCTTTCGACCACCACCGCGCCCGCGATCAGGCTGCCGACCAGAAACCCGATCAGGGTGACGGTGGGGATGGCGGCATTGGGCAGGGCATGGTTGCGCACGACCGATGCCCAGGGCAGGCCCTTGGCGCTGGCGGTGCGAATATAGGGCCGGCCCAGCACCTCCAGCATCGCCGACCGGGTAAAGCGCGCCAGCGCGGCGGCCCCACCGATGCCCATGGTCAGCACGGGCAGGATCATGTGTTCGATGCCGCCCTGCCCTCCCGACGGCAGCCAGCCCAGCGTGACGGCAAAGATCAGCACCAAGACCAGCGCCAGAATGAAGGACGGGATGGCAAAGCCGAACACCGCCGTGACCATCACTGCGCGGTCAAACCCGGTACCCTGATGCAGCGCAGCATAGACGCCGGCGGGCACGCCGATGGCGAGCTTCAGGATCAAGGCGGGCACGGTCAGCGCCAGCGTGGCGGGGACGCGTTCCATCACCATGTCCAGCGCGGGCCGGTTGTCGCGCATCGACATGCCCAGATCGCCGCGCAGGATCGCGCCGAAATAGTTGATGTATTGCATCCAGATCGGTTGATCGAGGCCCCAGGATTTGCGGAACGCCGCCAACGCCTCGGGCGGCACTTCGGGCCCCATGATCAGGATCGCCGGGTCGCCCGACATCCGCAGCACGACAAAGGCAAAGGTCACCACCATCGCGATGGTGATCATGGCGCGGAACAGGCGAATGGCGAAATAGCGCAGCATCAGGCAGCCTTTGCGAGCGGTGACAGCAGATGACAGGCGGCGCTGTGGGCGGGCGCGACCGGCGACAGGATCGGCGCCTCGGTGCGGCAGCGGTCGG
>JBGSJU010000457.1:0-6345 GCA_041741655.1 Rhodobacterales bacterium | reverse complement strand
CAGGAAATCGGCCGTGCAGGGCGTGATGGCGCGCCTGCGGAAACGCTGACATTGTATGGCGCCGACGATATCCGCCTGCGGCGCAGCCAGATCGACGAAAGCGCGGCACCCCTGGATCGCCGCCGCGCCGATCATGGCCGGCTGAACGCGCTCTTGGGGCTGGCCGAGGCGCAGGCCTGCCGCCGCCAGACCCTGCTGGGCTATTTCGGCGAAACGACCGACCCCTGCGGCAACTGCGATCTGTGCGATACGCCGCCCGCGCTGTTTGACGCCACGACGCCGGTGCGCATGGCGCTGTCGGCGATCCTGCGCACGCAGGAAAGCTTCGGCGCGGGGCATCTGATCGACATCCTGACCGGCACGCTGACCGACCGGGTGCGCGAACGCGGCCATGACGGGCTGCCGACCTACGGCGTGGGGCGGCAATGGGGCAAACCGCAATGGACGGCGATTTTCCGGCAGATGATGGGCCATGACCTGATCCGCCCCGACCCCGAACGCCACGGCGCGCTGGTGATGACCGAAGCCGCCCTGCCGATCCTGAAGGGCGCCACGCCGATCACCTTGCGCAGTGACGCGTTGAAGGTCGCGGCGGTGCGCCCCGTGGTGAAAACGCTGGTGCATGACGAGGATGCGCCGCTGCTGTCCGCGCTGAAGGCGAAACGCCGCGCGCTGGCGGAACAGCAGGGCATGCCCGCCTATATCGTATTCGCCGACCGCACCCTGATCGAAATGGCCGAACGCCGCCCCGCGACGTTGGACCAGATGGCGGCGATTTCCGGCGTGGGCGCGAAGAAACTGGAAAGCTACGGCGCGGCCTTTCTGGCCGTGATCACTGGGGCCGAAGATGCCACGCACCCGACCCGGCGCAAGCTGGCGGGCCGCGATGCGGGCGCGCTGTTTGACCGGCTGATGACGGTGCAGGCGGATATGGCGCGCGGCGCCTGCGGCACGTTGAAACCCCTGTCCTGCACCCATGCGACGCTGCGCCAGATCGCCGAACGCCGTCCCGCCACGCTATCGGATCTGGAACGACTGACCGGCATGGGCCCGCAAAAAACCGAACGCTTTGGCCCGGCGTTTCTGGACGTGCTGGGCCGCGCAAACTAGGTCCGGGAGAAAGGAGACACCGATGCTGATCTGCGTATCACCCGCCAAGAAACTGGATATCGCGCCATCGACCGCCGCGATGACGGTACCGGAATTGCTGAAGGATGCCCGGGCCTTGGCCCGCGTCGCGCGCGGCCTGACCGCCGATGATCTGAAACGCCTGATGCATCTGTCGGACGCGCTGGCGCGGCTGAACGCCGATCGTTTCGCCGCCTTCAAGGGCCGGGGTGTAACCCGCGCCATCGACTGTTTTGCCGGCGATACCTATCAGGGGTTCGAGGCAAAAACGCTGGATGCCGACACGCTGGATTACGCTCAGGATCACCTGTGCATCCTGTCGGGCCTGTACGGCCTGTTGCGGCCCTTCGACGGGATCGAACCGCACCGGCTGGAAATGGGCACCCGGCTGGCGACCCCGCGCGGGGCGAGCCTGTATGGCTGGTGGGGCGACCGGATTGCCCGCGCGATCAACGCGCGGGCCCGCGCGACCGGCGCGCAGATCCTCGTGAATTGCGCCAGTCAGGAATATTTCGCTGCCGTGGACCGCACCGCGTTGAAACTGCCGGTCATCACCCCGGTGTTTCTGGACGAAAAGGCCGGCGAGGCGAAGATCGTCAGCTTTTTCGCCAAACGCGCCCGGGGGGCCTTGGCGCGGTTCATCTGCGAAAACCGCGTGACGGATCCGGCCGCGTTGCGGGATTTCACCGCGGGCGGCTATCGTTTCCAGCCGGATCAAAGCGATGCGGCGCGTCTGGTGTTCCTGCGCGGCGCCGCGGACAGCCTCGCAGCCTGATACGCTCGGGTCTGGTCGGGTCTGGTCGGGTCGGCCCAGTTCTGGCACAAGATGCCCAACCCGAAGGAGCGCCCGATGCAGGACATGCCGATACTGACCCCCGATCCGGTCCCGCATGCGGCCTTCAGCGATGCCCATGCCGCCGTGTCCCGGTTGGAAGAGTTGTATCAGACCGCCACGGAATTCCTGACCGGGGCGCTGGGGCGCGCGCTGCGCGAAGGCCAGCCCGATTGCCGCTATCGCGCGTTCTACCCCGAGGTAAGGCTGGAAACCACGACGCATGACAAGGTGGACAGCCGGCTGTCCTTCGGTCATGTCGCCGAACCGGGGCGCTATGCCACGTCCGTCACCAGACCCGACCTGTTTCGCAATTATCTGGCGCAGCAGATCGGGCTGTTGTTGGAAAACCACCGCACCCCGGTGCTGATCGGGCCATCCGCCACGCCGATGCCGTTGCATTTCGCGGTGTCGGCGGCGGGCAGCGGGCTGGTTCCACAGGAAGGCGCCGCGGAATTCACCCTGCGCGATTATTTCGATGTGCCCGACTTGACCACGACGAACGACGATATCGTCAACGGCACCTATGTGCCCGCCGATGGCGTGCTGCCACTGGCGCCGTTTTCCGCGCAGCGGGTGGATTATTCGCTGGCCCGACTGGCGCATTACACCGCGACCGACCCGGACCATTTCCAGAACTTCGTGTTGTTTACCAACTATCAGTTCTACGTGTCGGAATTCGAGGCCTATGCACGGCGCATGCTGGCCGATCCGGCCTCGGGCTACACCGCCTTCGTGTCCACCGGGAACCATGTGTTGACGGACCCGACGGGCGACATCCTCCTGACGGCCAAGATGCCGCAGATGCCGACCTATCACCTGAAACGGGCGGGTGGGCAGGGGATCACGCTGGTGAACATCGGCGTCGGGCCGTCCAATGCGAAAACCGCCACCGATCATATCGCGGTGCTGCGCCCGCATGCCTGGCTGATGGTTGGCCATTGCGCGGGGCTGCGCAATTCGCAAAGCCTTGGCGATTTTGTCCTCGCCCATGCCTATCTGCGCGAGGACAAGGTGCTGGATGATGACCTGCCAGTCTGGGTGCCGGTGCCGGCACTGGCCGAGGTTCAGATCGCGCTGGAACGCGCCGTGGCGCAGGAAACCCAACTGGACGGGTTCGACCTGAAACGCATCATGCGCACGGGAACCGTTGCCAGCGTGGACAACCGCAATTGGGAATTGCGCGATCACACCGGCCCGGTGCAGCGCCTGTCGCAATCGCGCGCCGTGGCGCTGGACATGGAAAGTGCCACGATTGCAGCGAACGGATTCCGGTTCCGGGTGCCCTATGGCACGCTGTTATGCGTGTCGGACAAACCGCTGCATGGCGAATTGAAACTGCCCGGCATGGCGTCGGAATTCTACAAGACGCAGGTTTCGCGCCATCTGATGATCGGGATTCGGGCCATGGAACATCTGCGGTCGATGCCGCTGGAACGCCTGCACAGCCGAAAGTTGCGGTCTTTCGAGGAAACCGCCTTCTTGTGACCTAGCGTCACATGGCTGTTACCGGTCAAAAACCCCTGTTTTTCGCCTGTGTTTGTCCACTATCCGTTGTGTCCTCACGCAATATACCGTTTAATCCCTGCGCAGAGGCCCCATATCGGGCAGTAAAGGAGACCAGAAATGGCAAAACCGATGAGCAAGACCCAACTGGTCGCCGCGCTGGCGGCCAAGATGGGCAGCGACAAGAAATCCGCCACCGCCGCGTTGGACAGCATCGTTGATGTGATCACCACCGAGGTTGCCAATGGCGGCGCCGTCACCCTGCCCGGCATCGGCAAGTTCTACTGCCGTGAACGTCCCGAACGCATGGTACGCAACCCCGCCACCAAGGAGCAGGTGAAAAAGCCCGCCGACAAGGTCGTCAAGATCACCATCGCCAAGGCGCTGAAGGACAGCGTTAACGTCTGATCGCTGTCGTGGCCGATGTTCTGACAGGGTCGCCTGCGGGCGGCCCTTTTTGTTGGCCGCTGCTGACGGGTCCGCTTGCCCCTGCCGCGCCAGCCGCTAACCTGTGGCCGGAACCGGGAGATAGGCCATGAACCTGCGCGCGATCCTGATGGGGCTGGCCTTTGCCATGATGTGGTCCTCGGCCTTTACCTCGGCGCGGTTCATCGTCGCGGATGCGCCGCCGTTGGCGTCGCTGGCGTTGCGCTTCGTGATCTCGGGCGCGCTTGGCGTCGGGATCGCGGTCTGGCTGGGGCAGTCGTTTCGTCTGACACCCGCGCAATGGCGCGCGACGATCATCTTCGGCATCTGCCAGAACGCGCTGTATCTTGGGCTGAATTTCGTGGCCATGCAGACGGTCGAGGCGGGGCTGGCGTCGATCATCGCGTCGTCCATGCCGCTGATGGTGGCCTTTGCGGGCTGGGCGGTCTTTGGTGACCGGCTGCCGCGTCTGGGCGTGATCGGGTTGGTGATGGGGTTTCTGGGCGTCGGCCTGATCATGGGCGCGCGGCTGGACGCGGGGGTGGACCTGCGCGGTCTGGGTCTGTGCCTGTTGGGGGCCGTCGCGCTGACGGTGGCCACCCTGTCGGTGCGGGGCGCATCCTCGGGCGGGAATGTGATGATGATCGTCGGCTTGCAGATGTTCGTCGGCGCGGCCTGTCTGGCGGTCGCCTCGGCCCTGACCGAAACCATCGCGGTCACATGGTCGTGGCAACTGGTGGTGGCGTTCATCTACACGACGCTGGTGCCCGGGCTGGCGGCGACATTCGTGTGGTTCACGCTGGTCAACCAGATCGGCGCGGTCAAGGCGGCGACGTTCCATTTCCTGAACCCGTTCTTTGGCGTCGCCATCGCGGCGGCCATCCTTGGGGAACAGTTGGGGGTGCTGGACGTGATCGGCGTGGTCGTGATCGCGGCTGGCATCCTTGCGGTGCAACTGTCGAAACAGGCGCCGAAACCCGAAACGAAACAAATGCCCACGGCGACGTGAAATTCCGGCATCGGAATGTGGCATGACAGCCCGGGCCCGCCACAGCTATCGCTGGCGACATGGAAAACATCCTTGCCTATCTTGCGGGCCTTCTGACGCTGATCAATCCCTGCGTCCTGCCGGTGCTGCCCATCGTCGTTGCCGGGTCGTTGCAGGCCGGGCGATCGGGGCCGCTTTTGCTGGCCGCAGGCATGGCGGTGTCGTTCGTGACGCTGGGGTTCACGGTGGCCACCTTTGGCTTTGCGCTGGGGATCGACGAACAGACGATCGCGCAAGCAGGGGCCGTGTTGATGATCCTGTTCGGTTTGGTTCTGCTGGTGCCGCGCGCATCCGCGGCGTTTTCGCTGGCGACCGGCGGGGTGGCCGCACAGGCCGACGCAGGCATGGGGCGGCTGGACGGGGCCACCGGTCGCGGGCAATTCATGGGCGGTTTGCTTTTGGGCGCGGTCTGGTCGCCCTGCATCGGTCCCACGCTGGGTGCGGCTATTTCACTGGCCGCGCAGGGGCAAAGCCTTGGCCGCGCGTTCCTGATCATGGTGTTCTTTGCCGCCGGGGTGGCCACGTTGATTCTGGCGCTTGGCTATGGCGCGCGCGGCCTGCTTTTGCGCAACCGCGCCCTGATGCAACGCATCGCCGAAAATGCCCGGCCGGTGATGGGGGCGGTGTTCGCCCTTGTCGGGCTGGCCCTGCTGTTCCGCCTGCACCACATGGCCGAGGCCTGGTTGCTGTCGGTACTTCCCGCCTGGCTGATTGACCTTTCCGTATCCCTTTAAGGAGTATCTCCATGAAACGCCGTGACTTTCTGATCCTGTCCGCCGCTGCCGCCGCTTTGCCGATGGCCGCACAAGCCGCCTTCATCGACTACACGCCCGAATTGCTGGCCGACCGACTGGCCAAGGGTGAAACCGTGTTCATCGATTTCAGCGCCACATGGTGCAGCACCTGCGCCGCGCAGGAACGGGTGATCAGCGCGCTGAAGGCGGAAAATCCGGCCTATGACAAACAGATCACCTTCATCAAGGCCGACTGGGACACCTGGGGCAAATCCGACATCGTCAAGACGATGAAGATCCCGCGCCGGTCCACGCTCGTGGTCCTGAAAGGCGACAAGGAACTGGGCCGCATCGTTGCGGGCACCGCCAAGGCGGACATCAAGGCGTTGATGGATAAAGCGCTTCAGGCCGCCGCCTAAGCGGTCAGCCCCCACAAGGCCGCCGTCACCGTCACGACGGCGGCCAGATTGGCCCACAGCATCGCCAGTGACGCCACGCCTTCCTCGCCCGATCCCTGCACCAGAACGCCATAGATGGTAAACATCGGCAACGCGCAGGACAGCACCAGCGCGGTGGCCAGCACGGGCGGCAATGGCACGATCAGCAGCACCACCAGCGCCAGCGCGGGGTGCAGGATCAGCTTGCCGATGGTGATTTCCGCCGCCAGCCGC
>JBGSJU010000456.1:0-2906 GCA_041741655.1 Rhodobacterales bacterium | reverse complement strand
GGCCCCGTGCTGCGGTCCGGCGAGGCGCGCAAGCTTGGGCTGGCCACGCCCGGCCTGCGCGAAACCTACGGGCTGACCGCGCAACTGCTGCGCAAGGACCGGACGCAGGACATCCACGGTCCGCTCGACCTGCTGGATGCGATCCTGAAAGAGGGCGAAAAGGGCCTGTCCCTGCAACGCTACAAGGGTCTGGGCGAGATGAACCCGGAACAGTTGTGGGAAACCACGCTGGACCCCGAGGCGCGGACCCTGTTGCAGGTGCGTGTGAACGACATGGTTGAAGCGGACGACCTGTTCACCAAGCTGATGGGCGATGTGGTGGAACCGCGGCGCGAATTCATCCAGCAGAACGCGCTGAACGTGGAAAACCTGGATTTCTGATCAGCCGGGCGGCGGTTCTCCCGCCGCCCGCACCACCTCGGCAATCTCGCGCAGGGCCGGGCCCAGCGGGCTGGACCTGCGCCAGACCATGCCGATGGTCCGTTCAGGCTCCGGTGCCGCGAAATGCGCGATGGCTACGGCGGCGGACCGGGTTTCCACCATCACCGCCATCTCGGGGATCAGGGTCACGCCGATGCCCGCGCCCACCATCTGCACCAACGTGGACAAAGACGATCCGTCCAGCAATTCGCGCGGCTGGTTCGCCCCCATGGCGCAAAACGACAGCGCCTGATCGCGGAAACAATGCCCCTCCTCCAACAGCAACAGCCGCATTTCGCGCAGTGCATCTCGGTTGGGGACCGGCTTGTTCGCATCCGCCAAGGGCCGCACCAACACGAAGGTTTCGGAAAACAGCGCCACTTCGGTCAGCGCCGGTTCCGATACCGGCAGCGCCACGATGGCCGCGTCCAGCCGCCCGTCGGTCAGTTCCGTGACCAGTCGCGGCGTCAGCGTTTCGCGCACGTGCAGGTCCAGCCCCGGATAACGCGCCGTCAGATCGCCGATGATGCGCGGCAACAGGTAGGGCGCGACGGTGGGAATCACGCCGATCCGCAACCGCCCCATCAGTCGGTCGCGCGCGGTGCGGGCCAGATCCTCGATCTCGTCAACTTGACGCAGGATGTCGCGCACGCGGGGCGCAAAATCCGCGCCGAATTGCGTCAGCCGCACCTGACGCGGCGTGCGGTCGAACAGGGCAACACCCAGCGCCGCCTCCATCTCCTTGATCTGCATCGACAAGGCGGGCTGCGAAATGGAGGACGCCTCGGCGGCCTGCCCGAAATGGCCAAGCCGGGCCAGCGCCTCGAAATAGCGCATCTGGCGCAGGGTGAGGTTGATCATAAGCGCAGATTATCGTGACCATCAGGAAATGCAACTTAATCCAATCGCCGATCCCTGTTAGAACCATTCCAGACATGCCGACTGCCCAAGGCAGCCAGCCAATCCGACTGACAGCAACAGGAGACAATCATGGACGGAAATGATATGGGCAAATGCCCGGTGATGCATGGCGGGGCAACCTCGGCCGGCACGCAGATGGCGTGGTGGCCCAAGACGCTGAACCTCGACATCCTGCACCAGCACGACACCAAGGTCAGCCCGCTGCGCGGTTTCGCCTATCGCGAGGCGGTCAAATCGCTGGACTTCGCCGCACTGAAGCAGGATATGTATGCCCTGATGACCGACAGTCAGGACTGGTGGCCGGCCGATTGGGGTCACTACGGCGGGTTGTTCATCCGCATGTCGTGGCATGCGGCGGGCACCTATCGCATTTCCGATGGCCGTGGCGGTGCCGGCACCGGCAACCACCGTTTCGCGCCTTTGAACTCGTGGCCGGATAACGCCAATCTCGACAAGGCGCGCCGCCTGCTGTGGCCGATCAAGAAGAAATACGGCAACAAGCTGTCCTGGGCCGACCTGATGGTGTTGGCCGGCACGGTGGCCTATGAACACATGGGCCTGAAAACATTCGGCTTTGCCTTTGGTCGCGAAGATATCTGGCATCCCGAGATCGACATCTACTGGGGGTCGGAAACCCAGTGGCTGGCGCCTGCCGAAAGCCGGTATGACGATATCGCCGACGCATCGACGCTGGAAAACCCGCTGGCGGCGGTCCACATGGGCCTGATTTATGTGAACCCCGAAGGCGTGAACGGCGTGCCCGATCCGCTGATGACGGCACAGCATGTGCGCGAAACCTTTGCCCGCATGGCGATGAACGACGAAGAAACCGTCGCCCTGACCGCTGGCGGACACACCGTGGGCAAGGCGCATGGCCATGGCCGCGCCGAAAACCTTGGCCCCGCCCCCGAAGCCGCGGATATCAGCGAGGCCGGCATGGGCTGGCAGAACCGTGTCACCCGGGGCGTCGGCCGCGATACCGTGACCTCGGGCATCGAGGGCGCATGGACCGCCAACCCGACCCGCTGGGACATGGGCTATTTCCAGATGCTGTTCGGCTATGACTGGGAACTGACCCGCTCGCCCGCCGGCGCGCAGCAATGGACGCCGATCAACATCCGTCCCGAGGACATGGTGCCCGACGTCGAGGACCCGACGATCAAGACCATGCCGATGATGACCGATGCCGACATGGCGATGAAGATGGACCCGGCCTATCGCGAGATCTGCGAGAAATTCATGGCCGATCCGGCGGCGTTCGATGACGCCTTCGCCCGGGCGTGGTTCAAACTGACGCATCGCGACATGGGATCGCGGTCCCGCTACATCGGCCCTTGGGCGCCTGCCGAGGATCTGATCTGGCAGGACCCGGTGCCTGCCGGCACCACCGGCTATGACGTGAACGCGGTCAAGGCGCGTATCGCGGCGTCGGGTCTGTCGATCAGTGACATGGTGGCAACGGCGTGGGATTCGGCGCGCACCTTCCGCGGGTCCGACCTGCGCGGCGGGGCGAATGGCGCCCGCATCCGCCTGGCGCCGCAGAAGGACTGGGAGGTCAACAACCC
>JBGSJU010000455.1:0-5942 GCA_041741655.1 Rhodobacterales bacterium | reverse complement strand
GGCGCGCGGCGCGGCGGTGGCGGCGTCAAACACCGCAGGCGTCACGCCATAGGTATCGGCGACGGCCTGCAACCACAGCGTGGTGCCTTCTTCGCCAAAGGGGAAAGGCGCGACGATCCGTTTCGCGCCGCGGCGTTCCAGCGCCTCGGTGGTGTCGGCCAGAAACGGCTGGGTCAGGATGAACCGGGTGTTCGGGCCTACGCTGGGTAGGTCGGTCGCACGCCGCGCGGGCAGCATCCGGACCGGTCTTTGCAACGTGCCGACGCCCATCGCCTTCAACAGCGCCAGACACTGATCCTCGACCACATCGGGCAGGGCGCCGACCACCAGCAATTCCGCCGCGTCCGATTTCGGCAAGGTCGGCACCATGGCGGCCAGACAGGCATCCTCGCCTTGGGTAAAGGTCGTCTCGATGCCCGAGCCAGAGTAGTTATAGACCCGCACATGCGGCGCGTGCTGCACGTTCAGCCGTTCGGCGGCGCGGGCGAGGTCCAGCTTGATCACCTCGGACGGGCAGGACCCGACAAGGAACAATTGCCGGATGTCGGGGCGGCGCGCGATCAGGCGGGCCACTTCGCGGTCCAGTTCGGCATTGGCATCCGCCAGACCGGCCAGATCCTTTTCTTCCAGAATGGCGGTGCCGAACCGCGGTTCGGCAAAGATCATCACGCCGGCGGCCGATTGCAGCAGATGCGCGCAGGTGCGCGACCCGACCACCAGAAAGAACGCATCCTGCATCTTGCGGTGCAGCCAGATGATTCCGGTCAGCCCGCAGAACACCTCGCGCTGGCCGCGTTCCTTCAGGACCGGGGTGTCGGTGCAGCCGAGATTTGCGGCGGGCGTGTCAAGGCTCATGCCGTGGCCCTCCGGTTGGTGGGGGCCTGATGACGCGCCTGACCGGCCATTTCAGCGGCGTGGTCAAGGCGGGCGCGGCGCAATTTCAGGATGAACTGCCCGGCATTGATGACGTATGTGGCGTAGGCGGCCAGCGCCAGCAGCATCAAGTCGCGCGGCCCCAGTTCCCCGGTGTAAAGCGCCCACAGATACGCGGTGTGCAGGGCGATGACGGCAAAGGAAAACACGTCCTCCCAGAAGAAGGCAGGCGCGAAAAGATACTGGCCATAAACGACCTTTTCCCAGATCGCCCCCGTCACCATGATGATGTACAGGAACCCGGTCTTGACCAGGATCGACACCGTTGCCGCCTCGTAGCCAGTCCCGGTCAGCATGAAGCGCACCACCAGCACCAGCGACACCGCGAAGGCCAGGAATTGCAGCGGCGCCAGAACGCCCTGCACGATGGTCCAGGGGGACGCATCGCGGCGCGCCCTTTCTTCCGGGGTATAGAGCGCCTTGCGCGAAGATGTGGGGGTGGAACGCGTCATGGCGGGCAGCAACTTTCTACGGCATCTTCTGTCCCGAGGTTAAACGTGACGCACAAAGTGTCAATGAAAACTTACACATTGTGCCGGGAAATTTGCTGACACCGGTTGGGTCATGCGAACTGACCTTCTGGTTCGTCTGCAAAAAATATTGCGTAATACCATTGGCTTGCCAGATTCTGCCGTTTTGCATCTGCAGAACATGTCAATTTATGTGGACATTTGCGCCAAGACGGAGTGTGATGAGGCACCGGTGGCCCAAGCACCGGACTCACTCCCCCGCCATCGCCGGTTCGCTCTGGCCTGACGGGCCCAGACCGCAGAGGCACAGATGCGTGACGAAGGAAGCTTTTCCAGCTCTGATCGCGACAGCCCGGATGGCTATCGCAGTCTTGCCGCAGAAGTTCTGGAATCACTGGCGGCTCGACGCAGCCGAGGAGCGCCACCTGTGCGATCCGCTCTGCTGAACACCATGATCGCGGCGGTCAAGTCACCGATCGGCCAGACGACCGAGTCGCTGTGTCTGGAATTCCGTCGGTCACGGGTGCCGATGACCGAGCTGGTCGATGCCTATATCCCCGAGGTCGCGCGCCATCTGGGCCGGGCCTGGGAACAGGATCGCGTCAGCTTTGCCGAGGTGACGGTGGGGTTGTCCCGTCTGCATACGCTCTTGCATGAGGTTCAGGCCGATTGGGTGGCTGACAGTGCGGACCGGACGCGGATGTCGGCGACGTTGCTGATCGTGCCGCCACAGGAACAGCACACGCTGGGTGCGATGATCTTTGCGTCACAATTGCGCCGTAAGGGTGTGTCGGTATGTATCCGTATCGCGCCCGGACAGAACGAATTGAACAATTTGTTGGCGGATGGGCGGTTTGACGCCGCGATGGTTACTCTGGGAAGCAATGACAGGCTTGAAACCTGTGCCAATCTGGTGAAGACCCTGAAAAAGATGACAAAAGGTCTGCTGCCGGTCTCTGTAGGGGGTCCAGTGGTGGATGGTTGTCGCGACGTGCTTCTCGACTCGGGCGTTGACGTTGTTTCCAACGATGTCGCCACGGTCGTTCAACAGTTCAAGCTGTAGACGCGGCCATCCTGGCCGACAGGAAGGGGGGCGACGATGTGCAGGCGACGCGGTCGCCGATGAAAGGTTATGGACGTGGCTTCAGATGGACGCTTTTTGCTGAGACGGGGGTCTCTGCCTGACCTTGCGCCGGACCTATTGGTCGACATCGTCACCTCGGCCTGTGATCTGGCCCTTGTCGTTGCTCCTGATCATACCGTGCTGTCTGTTCTCGTCAACCCGCAGATGGGGGTTGGCGCAAAGGTTGCGCATTGGCAGGGCGTGCATCTGCGCAACCTGTTGTCTCCCGAAAGCTGGATCAAGCTGGAAGCGCGGCTGGCCGGCATCGAAATGGACACCCGCCGACCGATGATGGTCGAACTGACCCATGCCGACGACGCGAATTTCCGCTTTCCGATCAACTACGCGATCAGCCGGATTGCCGATGACGGATCGCTGCTGATGGTGGGCCGCGACCTGCGTCCGATCGCCGAACTGCAGCAGCAGCTGGTGTCGGTGCAATTGATGCTGGAACGCGATTATGAAGCGCATCGCGAGTTGGAAACCCGCTACCGTGTGGTGATGGAACAAAGCCCGTCGCCGTTGATCATGGTGTCGATGACCACGGGCAAGATCGTGGATGTGAATGCCGGCACCGCCGAACTGATCGGCGCGCCGCGTGCCGAACTGATCGACGCCCCGGTTGCGCAGGAATTCGAAGGCCGCCGTCGCGGCGAGTTTCTGGAAAGCCTTGCCAAGCTGTCGGGCGCCGCGACCGAAAAGTCGCTGGAACTGACGGTCAAGCGCAACAAGCGGCGCGTCACCGTGACGGTCGAAATGTTCCGCGCGGCGGGCGACCGGTTGCTGCTGTGTCGTCTGGGTGTGGCGGATGCCGGCCGGGCGCAGATCACCGAACTGACCGACATAATGACCCGGCTTTATGCCAAGGGCATCGACGCCATCGTGTTTCTGGACAGTGACGGTTCGGTCAAGAACGCCAATGAGGCGTTCCTGAACCTGACGGATTGTTCCAGCCTTGCCATGGTGCAGGGACGGTCGTTTGCCGATTTTCTGGCGCGTGGAACCATCGACCTGCGTATGTTGATGGACACGGTCAAGCGTGTAGGCCACATGCGCCATTTCACCACCCGGCTGAACACGGATTATTCCGGGCAGGTCGCAGTGGAATTGTCCGCGACATGGTTTCAGGACAAGACGATGCCCTGCGTCGGTCTGGTGATCCGCGACGCGTCGGTGGCCGAGGCGACGCGCTGGCCCGTCGAGGTGCCGGGCAATGACGGATTGCGCAATGTGATGCAACTGGTTGGCTATTCCACGCTGAAGGATATCGTGGCCGAAACCACCGAAATCATCGAACGCATGTGCATCGAAACCGCGCTGGAACTGACCGGCAACAACCGCGCGGCGGCGGCGGAATTGCTAAGCCTGTCGCGGCAGTCGCTGTATGTCAAACTGCGCCAGTTCGGGCTGTTGAGCAAAGACCCGGCAGACGGAAACTAACCGTCAACGCGGCGGCCGATTTGATGCACGTCAAATCGACCCGGCGCCAAATGTGTCAACCTGACCTGACAGTATCGCCCGCAACGGGTGAAACGCCGGTCAGGAGATTGCCATGCGCATCGTGTTCGTCCACCCCAACTATCATTCCGGCGGCGCAGAGATTGCAGGCAACTGGCCGCCCGCCTGGGTGGCCTATCTGGCGGGCAGCCTGAAACGGGCGGGGTTCGACGACATCCATTTCATCGACGCGATGACGCATCACATCGACGGCGAATCCTTGCGCGCGCAACTGGCCGAATTGCAGCCCGATCTGGTGGGTGTCACGTCGATCACCCCGTCGATCTATGCCGCCGAAGAGGTGCTGAGCATCGCACAGCAGGTGGTCCCCAATGCGCTGCGCGTGCTGGGCGGCGTGCATGCGACCTTCATGTATCCGCAGGTGCTGTCCGAGGCGCCTTGGGTCGATGTCATCGTGCGCGGCGAGGGCGAGGAGATCATGGTGGCGCTGGCCGAAGCCGTGCGCGATGGCACCTATCTGGCGACGCGGGCCAAGATCAAGGGGCTGGCCTATGCCGAAGGTAGCCAGATCATTGCCACCCCCGCCGCGCCGACGATCAAGAATCTGGATGCCATCGACCCCGACTGGTCGCTGATCAAATGGGACAGCTACATCTACATCCCGCTGGGGGTCAAAGTGGCGATCCCCAACCTCGCCCGCGGCTGTCCGTTCACCTGTTCGTTCTGTTCGCAATGGAAATTCTGGCGCGATTACCGCGTCCGCGATCCGAAACGCGTGGTCGATGAAATCGAAGGTCTGGTGAATGACCATGGCGTCGGCTTCTTCATCCTCGCCGACGAGGAACCCACCATCAACAAGAAGAAATTCGTCGAATTCTGTCAGGAACTGATCGACCGCGGCCTGAACGAGCGCGTCAAATGGGGCATCAACACCCGCGTCACCGACATCTACCGCGACCGCGATCTGCTGGCCTTCTACCGCAAGGCGGGGCTGGTGCATGTGTCGCTGGGCACCGAAGCGGCGGCACAATTGAAGTTGGACATGTTCAACAAGGAAACCACCGTCGCCGAGAACAAGGAGGCGATCCGCCTGTTGCGCGAAGCCGATATTTTCACCGAGGCGCAATTCATCGTCGGTCTGGACAATGAAACCCCGGAAACACTGGAAGAAACCTTCAAGATGGCATGGGATTGGCAGCCTGATCTGGCGAACTGGTCGATGTACACGCCATGGCCTTTCACGCCCTTGTTCCAAGAGATCAAGGATCAGGTCGAAGTCTTTGATTTCTCGAAATACAATTTCGTCACGCCCATCATGAAACCCGCCGCAATGACGCGGGGCGAATTGCTGGACGGGGTGATGAAGAACTACCGCCGCTTCTACATGCGCAAGGCGCTGTTCCACTACCCGTGGCGCGGCACCGGGTTCCGGCGCAAGTATCTGCTTGGCTGTCTGAAGGCATTCCTGAAGGCGGGCGTCGGGCGCACCTTCTACGACTTGGGCAAGGCGGGCTATTGGGGGCCGCAGACCAAGAATTCGGTCGATTTCCATTTCGACAATTCCCGCAGCCTTGCCGAGGCGCAGATCGAGGATTGGGATGCCGCGTCAGACGTCGCCCGCAAGGCCCGCGAGCGCAAGGAGGCGGTGCGCGCCCAGATGAAGGACCGTGCGGCCGTCCGCACCGAAGGGTTCAGGATGCCGAACGGGGCCGAGGTCAAGGCCTGCGGCGGCGGCACGGAACAGATGCAGGAACCGGCGGAATAAGCCATGCGCCCTGCCGCCAGTGCCAACGGGCGTATCGGGCCGAACGCGATCCTGCAACTGCTGGCGGTGCTGGATGCGCGGGGGCAATCCATCCTTGGCGCGCAGGTGCTGGCGGATGCGGGTGTCACGCGACCCCCCGCTGACGCGTCCATGCTGCCCGAAGGTGATTGCGCCGCCGTGCATCAGGCGTTGC
>JBGSJU010000454.1:0-5861 GCA_041741655.1 Rhodobacterales bacterium | reverse complement strand
GGGGTGCGGATCGGCGTGACGCAAGGCAGCACCTTGCCCGATGCGATGACACCGGCCTTTGTGCGCACGCTGTATGACGCCTATGCGCCGGGGTTCGATGCGGCGTTGACGGGCGCGCTGGGTTATCGCGGCCCCGAAATGCTGCGCGCCGCCGTGCAGGACCACGCACCGTTCGGGCGGGTGATGGACCTTGGCTGCGGCACCGGCCTGATGGGAGTCGCGATCCGCCAGCATTGTGCATGGCTGGACGGATGCGACCTGTCGCCCGGGATGCTGCGGCTGGCCGCAGACAAGCAGGTCTATGACCGGCTGTGGGAACAGGACATCACGCGGCTGCATGCGACCGACGCTGCCTATGACCTGATCCTTGCCGCCGATGTGTTCATCTATCTGGGCGCGCTGGACCCGGTGATCGTCTGGGCCGCGGCCAGCCTTGCGCCGGGCGGCATGCTGGCCTTCACGGTCGAGGCGTTGGCGGATGGTGCGGCTGATCTGGCGCTGCAACCCACCAGCCGCTATGCCCATTCGGCAGCGTATCTTGACCGCATACTGACTGCGGCGGGGTTCACGCCGCGCTTGACCCCTGCCACGCTGCGCCACGACCGGGGTGCACCGGTCGCTAGCCTGATCGTGACGGCCACGCGCGCGCGCTAGATACAGCGCCCGCCGTCCACTTCCATCGCGACGCCGGTGATCATGCTGGCCTCGTCGGAACACAGAAAACAGGCGGCATTGCCCATGTCCTCGGGGGTGGAAAACCGGCCAAGGGGGATGGTGGCCAGAAATTTGGCCCGCATCTCCGGCGTGTCCTGCCCCATGAACGATGCCAGCAGCGGGGTTTCCCCCGCCACCGGACACAGCGCGTTGACCCGCACGCCCATCGGCGCAAGTTCCACCGCCATCGCCTTTGTCGCGGTGATCATCCAGCCCTTTGACGCGTTGTACCAGTTCAGCCGGGGCCGCGGCGACAGACCCGCGGTGGACGCGATGTTCAGGATCGCGCCCGATTTATGCGCCTTCATGTGCGGCACCAGCGCGCGGGCGAACAGGTAGACCGATTTGCAATTCACCGCGAACACGCGGTCAAACTCGTCGTCGGCCACATCCTCCATCGGCATCGGCAGATGGGTGATGCCGGCGTTGTTCACCAGAATGTCCACCCGCCCCAACCGTTCCAGCGCGAAATCCACCAAGGCGCCGACGCTGGCCTTGTCGGCCACGTTGGTGGCCATCGACAGGCCGTTCACCTCGGCCGCCATCGCCGCCGCCCCGTCGGCGTTGATGTCGGCGACAAGCACATGCGCGCCTTCCGCCGCGAATTTCCGCACGATCCCCGCGCCAAATCCCGATGCGCCGCCCGTCACGATGGCCGTCTTGCCTTGCAGTCTCATGGTCGTCCCTCCCTTATCCGTGCCAAGCCGCCACGGTTTTCAATGTGGTAAAGCCATACAGCGCCTCGAACCCCTTTTCGCGGCCATGGCCCGACTTGCCCATGCCGCCAAACGGCAGTTCGACCCCGCCGCCCGCGCCATAATTGTTGATGAACACCTGCCCCGCCCGGATCGCGCGCGCCAGCCGCATCTGGCGACCGCCGTCCCGGGTCCAGACGGATGCGACCAGCCCGTAATCGGTGCCATTGGCGATCGCCACCGCCTCGTCCTCGGTGTCGAACGGGATCACTACCTGCACCGGGCCAAAGATTTCGTCGCGCGCCAGCGCATGACCGGGGCTGACCCCCGCCAGCAGGGTCGGCGCGATGTAATAGCCCCCCGCGGGCAGATCGCCCAGCGTCGCACGCCCCGCGATTTCCAGATCGGCCCCCTGCGCCAGAAATCCTGCCACAATGCGCTGCTGTTTGGCGGAAATCACCGGCCCCACATCCAGATCGGCCAAGGCAGGCCCGACGCGCAGCGCGTCATACCGGTCCGCCATCCGTGCCAGCACCTGATCATGAACGCCGCGCTGCACGAGGATGCGCGAGGACGCCGAACAGGTCTGGCCGCAATTCTGGATGCCCGCATTCACCAGAAACGGCAGCGCGCGGTCCAGATCGGAATCGTCGAACACCACCTGCGGCGATTTCCCGCCCAGTTCCAGCGTGACGGGGATGACATTGCGCGCCGCCGCCGCCTGTACCGCCATGCCGGTGCCCACGGACCCGGTAAAGCTGATGTGGTGGATGCCGGGATGCGCGGTCAGCGCCGCGCCCGCCTCGGACCCCAACCCCGGCACCACGTTCAAGACGCCATCCGGCAACCCCGCCGCCCGCGCCATATCGGCAAAGGCCAGCGCGGTCAGGCACGCATCCTCAGCCGGTTTCAGCACGCAGGCGTTACCGGTGGCCAGCGCCGCGCCCACAGAACGCCCGATGATCTGCATCGGGTAATTCCAGGGCACGATATGGCCTGTCACGCCGTGCGGTTCGCGCAAGGTATAAACCGTGTAGCCATCCAGATAGGGGATGGTTTCACCCATCAGCTTGTCCGCCGCGCCGCCGTAATATTCGCAATAGCGGGCCAACGCCACCGCATCGGCCCGCGCCTGTTTCAGGGGTTTGCCGACGTCAAACGCTTCGATCCGGGCCAGATCGTCGATGCGGTCTTCGACCAGACGACCCAGCCGGGTGAGGATACGCCCCCGTTCGGTTGCAGTCATCCGGCCCCATGGGCCCTTGCGCGCCGCCTCTGCCGCAGCGACGGCGGCGTCGATATCCGCCGCCTGACCACGCGCGATGGCGCCGATTTCCGCCCCGGTGGACGGATCGAACAACGGCAAGATGCCACCCGAGGCCACCACCCATTCCCCTGCAATCAGGCATTTCGACGGGTCAAACCAAAGCGCAAGGTCGGTCATGCAGCAACTCCTGTGGGCAATTTCGGCGCGGCGTCGATCAATTGCCGCGTGTAGGGGTGTTGGGGATTTGTCAGAACCTGTTCGGTCGGGCCGGTTTCCACGATGCGGCCCGCCTGCATCACCATGACCCGGTCGGTGATCGCACGCACCACGGTCAGGTCGTGGCTGATGAACAGATAGGTCAAGCCAAGACGGTCGGACAGATCGGCCAGCAGGTCCAGCACCTGCGCGCGCACGGATACGTCCAGCGCCGACACCGCCTCGTCCAGTACAATCAGGTCGGGCCGCGTGACCAGCGCGCGAGCGATGGCAATCCGCTGGCGCTGGCCGCCAGAAAATTCGTGGATGTATTTCTGCATGTCGGACGCGTGCAGCCCCACCGCCTCCAGCGCGTCCACGATGCGGGCCTGCGCCTGATCGGGGGGCACCGGCATCAGGTGGAACGGTTCCGCGACCAGCCTGTCCACCCGCCAACGGGGATCGAAACTGCCATACGGGTCCTGAAACACCACTTGCATGCCTGTGCGCAGGTCATTGCACATGCCGGGATGCACGGGTTGGCCACGAAAGGTGATTTCACCGCCCTGTACCGGTTCCAGCCCCAGAATGGCCCGCGTCAGGGTGGATTTCCCGCAACCGGATTCGCCCACCAACCCAAGGCTTTCACCGCGCCGGATCGTGAAACTGACCCCATCGACAGCGCGGAACGGCGCGGCCCGCCCGAACAGATGCCGCCGTCCGGGATACGCGCGCACCACATCCTGAACCCGCAGGATGACATCACCATCGTCGCCGCCATCGCGGGCGGGTTGATGCGTCGACGCCGCCAGCAGCGCCTGCGAATAGGGATGCCGCAGCCCGCCCGACAGCAGCGCCACCGGCCCGGTTTCCACCACCTCGCCCGCCTTCATGATCGCGATCCGGTCCGCCAGCCCCGCCACCACCGCCAGATCATGCGTGATCAGCATCAGCCCCATGCCATCTTCGCGCGCCAGCCGCGCCAGCAGGGCGAGGATCTGCGCCTGCGTGGTCACATCCAGCGCGGTGGTCGGTTCATCCGCGATCAACAGCTTGGGCCGCAGCGCAATCGCCATCGCGATCACCACCCGCTGCCGCTGCCCGCCGGACAACTCATGCGGAAACCGCGTCATCGGAAACCGATCCGGCGGCAGTTCGGCGCGGGTCAGCGCATCGGCGGCGCGACGCATCGCGTCATCCTGCCCGCGATCATCATGGATGCGGATCGTTTCCGCCACCTGATCGCCGATGGTCTTGAGCGGATTCAGCGCCGTCATCGGTTCCTGAAACACCATGCCTACATCGCGGCCCCGCATCGCACACAGCGCGGGTTCATCCAGCGCCAGCACATCCTGCCCATCCAGCAGGATGCGGCCCGAACACCGCGCCGCGTCGGGCAACAACTGCATCACCGCAAAGGCCGTCATCGACTTTCCCGATCCGCTTTCGCCGATCACGCCCAGCACCTCGCCGGGCGCAACCGCCAGCGACACGCCGCGCAACACCGGGTGGCCCGCGATGGCAAGATGCAGGTTTTCAACCGACAACAACGTCATCGCGACCGCCTTAGCCGCGGGTCCAGCGCATCGCGCAGCCCGTCGCCCAGCAGGTTCAACCCCAACACCGTGAACAGGATCGCCAGCCCCGGAAAGATCGCCAGATGCGGCGCGAAAGAGATCATCGTCTGGCTTTCCGCCAGCATCCGGCCCCAGCTGGGCGTCGGCGGTTGCGCGCCAAGGCCCACATAGGACAGGCCCGCCTCGGCCAGAATCCCCAGCGAAAACTGGATCGTCCCCTGCACGATCAACAGGTTGGCAACGTTGGGCAGCACGTGTTCAACGGAAATCCGCGCCCGGCCCTTGCCCGCCACGCGTGCCGCCAGCACCCAGTCGCGGGTCCACAACGACAGCGCCGCGCCACGGGTGACCCGCGCAAAGACGGGGATGTTGAAAATGCCGATGGCAAGGATCGCATTCACCGCCGACGGGCCGAACGTGGCCGTGATCAAGATGGCAATCACCAGCGACGGAAAGGCGAACACCAGATCATTGCCGCGCATGATGATCTCGTCCAGCCAGCCGCCCCGCGTCGCCGCCGCCGCCAATCCCAACGGCACGCCGAGCCCCATGCCGATCCCCACCGCCACCAGCGCCACCGCGATGGACGTGCGCGCCCCCACCATGATCATCGACAGCACATCGCGGCCGAAATGGTCGGTGCCCATCGGATGCGCCAGCGATGGCGGCTTCAGTTTGTTGGCAATCGCCATCGCGCCCACGTCCTGCGGCACCCAAAACAGGCTGACCGCCGCCGCGCCCAGCACGACCAGCACCAGAAACAGGCCCAGCCGGAACCCGATCATTCCCGCGCCCTAAGCCGGGGATCAACCGCCGCATAGGCCAGATCGACCGCGAAATTCACCACGATCACGGCGAAAACCAGGATCATGACCACCGATTCCACCACGATCAGATCCCGCGCCGAAATCGCCTGAAAGATCAGCCGACCCAGCCCCGGCAGGTAGAACACATTCTCGATGATGATCGCCCCGGCCAGCAGGAACGAAAACTGCATCCCGATGATGGTCAGGACCGGGATCAGCGCATTGCGCAGCGCATGGCGCCGCAAGGCCTGCCCCCGCGTCAGGCCCTTGGCCCGCGCGGTGCGGATGTAATCCTCGGACAATGCATCGATCAGCGCCGACCGCATCACCCGCGTCAGGATCGCCGCCTGCGGCAGGGCCAGCGCCACGGCCGGCAGGGTCAGGCTGTGCAACCCCGCCCACAGCCCCTTGTCCCACCCGGCAAAGCCGCCCGCCGGGAACCAGCGCAGGTTGATGGCGAACACCAGCACCATCAGCATGGCGAACCAGAAATTCGGGATCGCCACGCCCAGTTGCGTGGCCCCCATCACCGCGATGTCACCCGCCCGCCCGCGCCGCGCCGCCGCCCAGATGCCTGCCGGAAACGCGATGGCCGTGGACAGCGCCA
>JBGSJU010000453.1:0-10396 GCA_041741655.1 Rhodobacterales bacterium | reverse complement strand
CGCAAGCGGTCGATCGCCTTGCGCAGCGCCACCCGCAACAGCCAGCCCTGCGGTGACGCAGGCAACCCGGTGCGCCCCCAATGCGCCAGCGCCGACATTGCCGCCTCTTGCAGCGCGTCTTCGGCCAGCTGGAAATCCCGCAGCCGGGCGATCAAGGCGGCCAGAAGCCGCCCCCGATCCTGCCGCAGCACCGCGTTCAACGCGCGGGTCACGGCGGTGGGGTCGGAGGCGGTCATGAAGGGTCCGCGATCTCAGTTTCCGGCGGGATTGTAGTCCAGCAGCGGCCGCACCTCGATGGTGCCATAGGCCGACGCTGGCAGCAGGGCGGCATATTTCAGCGCCGCATCAAGATCGGGCACATCGATGATGTAGTAGCCGCCCAGATGTTCCTTGGTGGTGGCAAAGGGACCATCCATGGTTTCCACCTTGCCGGCACGCTGGCGCAGCGAGGTGGCGGTTTCGACGCCTTGCAAACCTTCGCCGCCGCGCAGAACGCCATTGGCCTTCATCTGTTCATTGGCGGCGAAAAAACCGGCCAGCATGTCCTGAAAGGCAGGCGTGCCATAGGTGGGTTGCAGGGCGGGATCGGTGTAGATCAACAGCATGTATTGCATGACAGATATCCTGTTCGGTTCGGGTTGAAATCGGGCGGTCAGCCCGCCGCCTGGGCGCGGCGGGGCAGGGGTGGCATCAGCGCAAGAAAAGGTTGGCGCCAATACAGATCATGGCGTTCAGTGTGGCAAGGATGTTGGTGCCATTGCCGACATAGCGCAGCGGATGCGCGGCGTTGCCGGGCAATAGCCCGAACGGATGCGCGATCCGCCCGATCAAAAGCAGGGCACCCGAGACGTGCAGATAGACGGCGGGGGCCTGCATGCCTTCGGCGAGGATCATCAGGATCAGGAAGAACCCGGTCCATTCGGCAAAATTGCCATGCTGACGCACGCGTTGCAGCAACAGGGCATTGCCGCCGTCGCCAAAGGAGATCCCCGTGGCACTGCGCACGGCACTGACGCGGAACCAGAGGATCAGGTAAATCGCCGCCAGCGGCAGCGCATAAAGCGGGGTCAAGGTGAAGATCATGTTGGTGTCCTGTGATAAGGGGTTTCGTGACCCAAGGACGCTGGCGTTTGGCGGATTTCGACACGCCACCGAAAATTTCCTGAAACTAATTTTCGTGACGGGTCCCGGGAAGGGCGCAGACCGTCGCATGGCCGCGCGCGCCCCCCCCTGCGTCGTCGGACAATTCGGCCAAAAAAAAGGCCGAGCACAGGGCTCGGCCGAAGTCCAACAGGGAGGTATGAAAGAAGCTGCACCTAAGCCGCATCAATCATATGCCGAATTAGGCATCGGATGTTCAGCGATCAAGGACAAATATGCTGCAACTGCACATGGCCGATATGCGATCCGTGCATAACTTGCCCTGACTTTCAGCCAAGCGCCTGATTTTTCATCTGTTTGCGGTAGCTGATGATTTCGTCCTGCACAAAATCGCGGAAGGCGGTCACCCGTTTCGATTGCCGCAACTCTTCCGGATAAGCGAGGAACACCGGGACTTCGGCGCTTTCGACATCCGGAAGCACGCGCAGCAGGGCCGGAAAATCCTGCGTCAGGTAATCGGGCAGCACGCCGATGCCCAGATCGGACACCACGCCTTGCAGCACGCCAAAGTAGTTGTTCACCTTCAGGGTGGACCGCGGTTCATAGCTCATCAGATGCGCGACCAGTACCGCGCCCGCGCTGACTTGCGCGGCGCCGGGGTTTTGACAGATCAGCCGGTGCGCTGCGATTTCTTCGATGTGCTGCGGGGTGCCATGGCGGGCCAGATAGTCTGGCGATGCATAAAGCCGCATCCGCACCCCCATCAGGCGCTTGCGGATCAGGTCGGCCTGGCTCGGTTCCTTCATGCGGATGGCCACGTCGGCCTCGCGCATCGGCAGGTCCAGCACGCGTTCTTCCAGCATCAGGTCGATCTTCAGGTCGGGGTATTTCGCATAAAGCGCGGGCAGGCGTGGGGCCAGCCACAGCGACCCGAAGCCGGTCGTGGTGGTCACACGCAATTCGCCGAACACCTCTTCTTCGCTGTCGCGGATGCGGGCGGCGGCGGTGTCCAGCCGTTTGGCCATCGCCGACGTCGCCTCGAACAGCAATTCGCCCTGTTCGGTCAGAATCAGTCCGCGCGCATGGCGATGGAACAGCGTGGTCCCAAGTGATTCTTCCAGCGCGCGGATTTGCCGGCTGACCGCGGATTGCGACAGGTGCAACGTGTCGCCCGCGTGGGTCAGTGACCCAGCGTCAGCAACCGCGTGAAATATTCGCAACTTGTCCCAGTCCATATCCGCAACTTTCATAGCATCCGACACCGCACCGCCGAAACATCAATCCCCTGAAAGTCTTACAGTGCTGTGACGCGGCGTTGTCACGCGATTTTTCTTCAAAGGTCAGTGCATATGACCTAAACTAGGCTTATACTGATCCAAAATGTCGCAGCAGGGGAGGCCGCGCCGATGTCCCAGTCCAAGGTATCACTGAATGACCGGTTCGATCTGACGAAATCGCCGGTGCTGTTGAACGGCACGCAGGCGCTGGTGCGGTTGATGCTGATGCAAAAGGCGCGCGACCGGGCGGCGGGTCTGAACACGGCGGGGTTTGTCACCGGCTATCGCGGCTCGCCCTTGGGCGCGGTGGACATGCAGATGCTGAAGGCCGGCAAGGTGCTGGCACAGAATGACGTGACGTTTCAGGAAGGTCTGAACGAAGATCTGGCTGCCACCGCGCTGTGGGGCGCGCAGCAGGCCGAATTGCGCGGCGAAGGCACGCATGATGGCGTTTTTGGCCTGTGGTATGGCAAGGGTCCGGGGGTGGACCGCACCGGCGACGTGTTCCGCCATGCCAACATGGCGGGCACATCGGTCAATGGCGGCGTGCTGGTCGCCATGGGCGATGACCACACCGGCGAAAGTTCCACCGTGCTGCACCAGTCGGAATGGGCGCTGATCGACGCCTATCTGCCGATCGTCAGCCCGGCGGGGGTGCAGGAAATTCTGGATCTTGGCATCTACGGCTATGCGCTGTCGCGCTACGCCGGCGTATGGGTCGGCCTGAAAACCATGAAGGACACGGTCGAGGCGACCGCCGTGGTGGACGCCCGCCCGGAACGGATGACCCTGACCCGGCCCACCGATTTCCCGATGCCGCAGGGCGGGTTGAACATCCGCCTTGTCGATACGCCGACCGCGCAAGAGGCGCGGCTGGTCGATTACAAACGCAAGGCCGCCGAGGCGTTCGCCCGCGCGAACCGCATCGACAAGCGGGTCTGGGGCAAACCGGGGGCAAAGATCGGCTTTGTGGCGGCGGGCAAGAACTGGCTGGATCTGCTGCACGCCATGGCGCTGCTGGGCATCGATGCCACTGAGGCCGAACGGTTGGGCATCACCACCTACAAGGTGGCGCAGGTCTGGCCGATGGACATGCTGTCGTTTCAGGAATGGGCCGAGGGGCTGGACCTGATCGTGGTGGTCGAGGAAAAGCGCAAGCTGCTGGAAGTGCAGATCAAGGAAGCGATCTTTGATGTGCGCAAGGGCCGCCGTGTCTATGGCTGGCGCAAGGGCGGGGTCGAGGCGGCGGAACTGTTCCCGACGCGCGGCGCGCTAGACCCGGTCTGGATCGCGGAAAAATCCGGCGAGATCCTGATCGAGGAAGGCTGTGACAGTGCCGGCATCGTCGCCGGGCTGGACGCGATCCGCGAGGCGAAACGCAATGACAACGCGCAGGAGATCGCCTCGCGCATCCCGTATTTCTGTTCCGGCTGCCCGCATAACAGCAGCACAAAGGTGCCCGAGGGCAGCCGCGCCTATGCCGGCATCGGCTGTCATTACATGGCGCAATGGATGGACCGCTCGACCCTGGGCTATACCCA
Source organism: Rhodobacterales bacterium (assembly GCA_041741655.1). GTDB lineage: Bacteria > Pseudomonadota > Alphaproteobacteria > Rhodobacterales > Rhodobacteraceae > UBA9554. Next base: position 6,477 of record JBGSJU010000453.1, on the reverse strand, counting down.
GATGGGCGGCGAAGGCGCGAACTGGATCGGCGAATCCAAATTCTCCAAACGCGGCCATGTGTTCCAGAATCTGGGCGACGGCACCTATAACCATTCCGGCATTCAGGCGATCCGCGCCGCGGTGGCAGCGGGTACGACCATCACCTACAAGATCCTGTTCAACGATGCCGTCGCCATGACCGGGGGCCAAGCGAACGAGGGCGGGCTGACCGCCTATCGCATCGCCGCCGAGGTGCGCGCGATGGGCGTCGAACAGATGTTCGTGGTCTATGATGACAAGGAAGACGTGAACCTGTTCGGCTTTCCGTCCAATGTGCAGGCGTTTGAACGCGCCGAATTGCAGACGGTGCAGGAACGCTGCACCACGCTTCCGGGCGTGTCGGTGATCCTGTACATCCAGACCTGCGCGGCCGAAAAACGCCGCCGGCGCAAGCGTGGCCAGTTTCCCGACCCGGATCGGCGCGTGTTCATCAACACCGATGTCTGCGAAGGCTGCGGCGATTGCGGCGTGAAATCGAACTGCGTGTCGATCGTGCCGGTGGACACCGAACTGGGCCGCAAGCGCGCCATCGACCAATCGTCCTGCAACAAGGATTTCAGCTGTATCAAGGGGTTCTGCCCGTCTTTCGTGACGCTGGATGGTGCCAAGGTGAAAAAATCCACCGGCGCGGTCTTTACCCTGCCGGACCTGCCGCTGCCCGTTCTGCCGACCATCAACGGCACGTGGAACGTGGTCATCACCGGGGTCGGCGGCACCGGTGTGGTGACACTGGGCGCGGTGCTGGCACAAGCGGCGCAGATCGACGGCAAGGGCGCCGGCATGATGGAAATGGCTGGCTTGGCGCAGAAGGGTGGCGCAGTGCATATCCATTGCCGCATCGCCAACAGCCCCGATGACATCAGCGCAGTGCGCGTGGCAACGGGCGAGGCGGATGCGCTGATCGGTGGCGATCTGGTGGTGTCGGCGGGCGCGAAAACGCTGGGCCTGACCCGCACGGGCCGCACCGGGGCGGTGGTCAACAACCACGACATCGTCACCGGCGATTTCACCCGCAATACCGAATTCCGCATCCCCGGCGAACGGCTGGAACTGGCGTTGCAGGCACGGCTGCGCGAGGCGGTGACGCTGTTTGACGCGTCCGAACTGGCGCGGGTGGCCTTGGGCGATTCGATCTATTCCAACATGATGGTGTTCGGCGCGGCGTGGCAGCGCGGGCTGATCCCCTTGTCGCTGGAGGCCCTGCAAGAAGCGATCCGCCTGAACGGCGCAACGGTGGACCGCAACCTGCGCGCCTTCGACATCGGCCGCTGGGCGGTTGTCGATCCCGAAGGTGCCGCGCGGCTGATGCAGCCCAAGGTGGTGGAAAAGCCCAAGACACTGGAAGAACGCATCGCCTTCCGCGCCCGCCACCTGACCGATTATCAGGATGCGGCACTGGCCAAACGCTACCGCAAGCTGGTCGATGGCATCGCCGATCTGCGGGTGCGCGAGGCGGTCGCGCAGGGCTATCACAAGGTGCTGGCCTACAAGGACGAATACGAGGTCGCACGTCTGCATCTGGCGACCGTCGAAAAGGCCCGTGCGGAGTTTGACGGCGATTTCAAGGTCAACTTCCATCTGGCCCCGCCGATGATGACCAAACTGGGCGCGGATGGCCACCCGATGAAGCGCGAATTCAGCGCGCGGATGCTGACCGGGTTTCGGTGGCTTGCCCGGTTGAAGGGACTGCGCGGCACGGCGTTCGACCCGTTCGGCCGCACCGCCGAACGCCGGATGGAACGCGGGCTGATCACGCAATACGAGGCCGACATGGCCGAGGTGCTTCCGCGCCTGTCCGACGCCACCCGCGACGCAATCGTGGCGCTGGCGGAACTGCCGTTGCAGATCCGCGGCTTTGGCCATGTCAAGGAGGCGAACGCCAAAAAGGCCGCCGCGCGCCGTGACGAACTGCTGGCGGTGATCCGGGCCGGTGGCGCCGACCTGCGCCGGGCCGCCGAATGAAACCGGCCCGTCGCTGACCTGGGTTATTGCGCGCGACAGAATAATGTCGCGCGCTTTGTCACAACCGCGTCAAGGATCTGGCCAGCAGCGTTTCCCCCCGCTATGCAAGGGGATGGTCAAGGACAGGCACCCATGAAATCAAGTTCCGGCGAACGACATATTGCGCGCGACATCTCCTATGCCCATTCCGCCGAAACCAAGGGCGGCCGCGCCCTGATCCGGGTGATGGAAAACGTCACCGGCCGGATCAGCCTGATCAAACGGGCGCGCGGCTATGAACAGGAAGTGGCCCAGGGCCGCGATTTCTGGCAGGTGATCGTCGAACGCTACGGCCTCAGCCTTGATGTGGTCGGCGGCAGCCTTGACCTGATCCCCAAGGAAGGCCCGCTGATCCTGATCGCCAACCATCCCTACGGCATTCTGGACGGGTTGATGATGGGGCATATCCTGTCGGTGGTGCGGGGCGATTTCCGCATCCTGGCGCACCGCATCTTCCGCAAGGCGCCCGATCTGGAAAGGATCATCCTGCCGATTTCCTTCGAGGAAACCAAGGAAGCGGTGGCGCTGAACCTTGAAACCCGCAAGGAATCGCTGCGCTACCTGTCACAGGGTGGCGCGATCGGCGTGTTTCCGGGCGGCACCGTATCGACGGCGGCGAAACCGTTCCGCCAACCGATGGACCCCGGCTGGCGTGGGTTCACCGCGCGGATGATCGCCAAAAGCACCGCAACCGTGGTGCCGGTGTTCTTTGATGGCCATACCAGCCGGATGTTTCAGGTCGCCAGCCACCTGCACACCACTTTGCGGATGGGCCTGCTGATCAAGGAATTCGCCAAGCGCGTCGATACCCCCGTGCGCGTCGTCATCGGCCAGCCGATCCCGCGCACGGAAATTGCGGCCCGGTCGGGTGACACGCGCGCCTTGATGGATTATCTGCGTCAGGAAACCTATGCATTGTCGCCCTCGCCGATGAAGAGTTTCGACTACGGCTTTGAATTCGAAGACAAACATCGGCAGTAGGGCGGGCAGGGCATGGCTCTGGAGTTGCCGAAAGCCAAGCCGCGGGCGTGCCGTGGCCGGAGCCTCGGCACGCCACCAAAAACTGCGCACACTTCACCGATAGCCCGGGCGTGTGTTGCCGCATTCGCCAGCCGTTCACCTAGAACTTAGGTGTCACATTCTGGATGTCCTGCTGCCGGTTGGCGTCCAGCGGCAGGCGCGTGTACGCCTTCAGCGTGTCGAAATCGATCGCCTTCAGGTCGACTTGCCGGACCCTGCGATTGTGCATCGTGTGGTACTGCATGACCAGGTTGCGGGTGTCATAGGCCGTGGTCCACAGCGTCGCACTGCGCAGCCCCGTCTCTTTCACTTCACCATCGCCCTCGGCAGCGCCGAGTGGAACGTTGAAACTGTCAAGAATGCGGAACAATTCATACATCGTTTCGGAGCCATCCGCCGTCGGGCGGGCGGTTTTCGAGAACGCAACGGCACGCACGAACCGCGAGGGTGGCGTGAAATCGCCCGGCAATCCGATCATGCCCGACCCGGCGCCAAGCGGCGAAAAGTTCATGTCCTCGATCCGCTTTCCCGGAATCCCCACGGGCGATAGGTTTACGTAATTCCGCAGATTGGTCATGTGCCAATCGTACGTCGGCGAATTCGTGAGGACACCGAGCGGCGCATCGAAGATCTGCACGTTGCCCTTGATGAATTCGATCACGATGGCTTTGCCGCTGGGTTCGGTCACGATCATATGTATGGGCGGGGCAATTCCGATCGCGGGTTCGACCACGCCGACCACCGTCACCTTGCCCATCGCGGCCCGCGCCTCGTCGACCGTGGCGGTGGTGGACAGCAAGTACTGTGCAACATCCAGACTGCCCATCGAGTTGGCGGTCTTGGCGGTGTCAAGCGGTGCGTATTCCGCAAAGCCAGGGTGGTAGAACACGTTTACCGCCAGCCCCTTTTCGTTCATACCGTCGACCACGTAATCCTTCTCGACCGCATCAAGACCGACGATGCCGTAAGTCCCGGTCCAGGACAGCCCGGTGGTCCCTTCTGCGATGGCCGATTTGAATTCATGACCGCGCGGCACAACGACGAGCCGCGACAGAAGGTCGAACGTGCCCCATTCGAGTGTCCGCCCGAACACCACGCTGCCGTCCTTTGCCGTGAGTGTGATCCCGGTACATGCCATGACCGCATTGGACATCACTGCCAAGCTTGTCACGACGGCAATCGAAAGCCTTGCCAGCCAGTTGCGAATCATTTTTCTCCCTCCGATATGATTCGTTGCGACTTGTGTGCGAACATAAAATATCCTTCCAAAATTCAAAGGATCCATCGGTGGTGATGGGGTCAAGCCGACCTTCCAACGCGGTAATGGACTTTCAATGCGCCGCTCCCTATGCGTTGTTTCTGACATGGTGGACGTCGCTTGAGGACGGGCATACGTTCAAGGAAAGCCGCTGGAAGCGCGACAATTCCTGCGCCTTGAACGAGCACACGGAGGGCGGGTCTGATGGCGGTTGGGGTGTTTGACAGCGGCTTGGGCGGGCTGACCGTGTTGTCGGCGTTGGAACGCCGGATGCCCGATGTGCCGTTCGTGTATTTCGGCGACAACGCCCATGCGCCCTATGGCGTGCGCGATGCCGACGATATCTTCGCGCTGACCTGCGCCGCCGTCACCCGGATGTGGGACGAAGGTTGCGATCTGGTCATTCTGGCCTGCAACACGGCCTCTGCCGCCGCCCTGAAACGGATGCAGGAAACCTGGGTGCCGCAGGACAAGCGGGTTCTGGGGGTGTTCGTGCCGCTGATCGAGGCGTTGACCGAACGGCAATGGGGCGACAATTCCGCACCCCGCGAAGTGGCGGTGAAACATGTGGCGCTGTTTGCCACCCCCGCCACGGTGCGCTCTCGCGCGTTTCAGCGCGAACTGGCGTTCCGGGCCATCGGCGTGGATGTCGAGGCGCAGGCCTGCGGCGGCGTGGTCGATGCGATCGAGGATGGCGACATGATCCTTGCCGAGGCGCTGGTGCGCAGCCATGTCGATGCGCTGAAACGCAAGATGCCGGACCCCGATGCCGCCGTGCTGGGATGCACGCATTACCCGCTTGTCGAGGATGTGTTCCGCGATGCGCTGGGGCAGGGGATCAAGGTGTTCAGCCAGCCCGCGCTGGTGGCCGAAAGCCTTGCCGACTATCTGACCCGCCGCCCCGGCATGCTGGGCACCGGCACGGAACGCAAGTTTCTGACCACCGGCAATCCGCGCCGCGTGTCCGACCGCGCCACGCAATTCCTGCGCCGTCCAATCCGGTTCGAGGCGGCCTGATCTGACCCGGCCGCTGCGACCGCTGGGCGCAGGCCCTTGTGACAGGGGGGCGTGCAGCATAATATCGCGTCACACAGGGAGGCACCGATGAAGGGTCTTAAGAAACAGCGCCGCATCCAGATCATCGCACTGGCCACGGTGGCCCTGATCGGGGCGACGGCCTTGATCGGCTATGCGATGCGCGATGGCATCAATTTCTTTCGCGCGCCCAGCCAGATCGTCGCGGAACCGCCACGGCCCGACGAAATCTTTCGCATCGGCGGGCTGGTCGAAACCGGCACCCTGATGCGCGGCCAAGGCGAAACCATCCGCTTTTCCGTCACCGATGGCGGCGCGTCGATCCCGGTGACCTATACCGGCATCCTGCCCGATCTGTTCGAGGAAAATCAGGGCATGGTCGGCACCGGACGCTATGTGGACGGGGTGTTTCAGGCGACCGAAATCCTCGCCAAGCACGACGAGACCTACATGCCGAAAGAGGTCATCGACGCGTTGAAGGAACAGGGCGTCTATCAGGAACCGACCAAGCCCGGAAGCTGATGCGTGCCGCTGTCGGTTTCTGACGCACGCCGCGCCGCGATTTTTCTGACGCGCGCTGCGCTTAGGCCCCGTTAACCCTGACGCGCCACCCTGCCGTCATCTGGCAGCGAGGCAACCATGCAGGATATTCGCAAACTGGCCGAAGACATCGTCGCCCGCGAGGGCGGTTTCGTCAACGATCCCGACGATCCGGGGGGCGCCACCAACCACGGCGTCACCATCCACACCCTGCGGCGGCTGGGGCTGGATCTGACCGATGATGGCGTGGTGGACGTGGCCGATGTGCGCCGCCTGACCCGCGCCGATGCGGTCCGGATCTTTCTGGACGAATACCTGCACCGCCCCCGCATCGACCGCTTGCCCGACCTGCTGCAACCGTCGGTCTTTGACATGCAGGTCAACGCCGGCAGCAATGCCATCCGCCTGTTGCAACGCTTGCTGGGCGACATGGGCTATTCGTTGGCGGTGGATGGTGTCATCGGGCCCGACACCTTGCGCGCGGCCGCGGCCGCTGCCGATGACGCGCCGGATCATCTGGCCGATGCCTATGCCATTGCGCGGCGCGACTATTATTTCGCGCTGGCCGATGCCCGCCCGGCCA
>JBGSJU010000452.1:0-2726 GCA_041741655.1 Rhodobacterales bacterium | reverse complement strand
CGCATCATGGCCGAGGCGCTGGCCCTGACCGTGCTGGGCGTGCGCGACAACGGCACCGAGATTGCCATGGCCCTGAAGGCCGAGGCGGGATCGGCGGCGGGCACCTTCCGCTATTACGCCGAAGCCTTGGACAAGGTCTTTGGCGACATCGCGCCGACCGCGCCGGACGTGCTGGCGCTGGTGCATCGCGGGCCCGTGGGCGTGGTGGGCGCGATCGTGCCGTGGAATTTCCCGCTGATGATCGGCGCGTGGAAACTGGCGCCAGCCTTGGCGGCAGGCAATTCCGTGGTGTTGAAACCGGCGGAAACCGCATCGCTGTCGCTCTTGCGGCTGGCGCAGATCTGTCTGGATGCGGGCCTGCCGCCCGGCGTGCTGAACGTCGTCACCGGGCCGGGGGCTGTGACGGGCGAAGCCTTGGCCATGTCGATGGATGTCGATGTGCTGGTGTTTACCGGGTCGGGGGCGACGGGGCGGCGGCTGTTACAGGCCTCGGCCGCGTCGAACCTGAAACGGGTCTATCTGGAACTGGGCGGCAAATCGCCCAATGTGGTCTTTGCCGATGCGCCCGACCTTGCCCATGCGGCCAAGGTCAGCGCCAACGGGCTGTTCCGCAATTCCGGGCAGGTCTGTGTGGCCGGGTCGCGCCTGTTGGTCGAACGGCGTATCCATGATGATTTCGTGGCCCTGCTGGCGTCCGAGGCCGCGAAACTGCGCGTGGGTGATCCCCTCTCGCTGGACACCCATATCGGCGCGGTGAATTCCGAACGCCAGCTTGCGGGCAATCTTGGGTTCGTGGCGGATGCCACCCGCGAGGGCGCGACCATCGTCACCGGCGGCAGCCGCATCCTTGAACAGACCGGGGGCACCTACATGGCCCCGACCATCGTCACGGACGTGGCCCCCCAGCATCGCCTGTTCCGCGAGGAAGTGTTCGGCCCCATCCTGTCCGTCACCGCCTTTGATACCGAGGATCAGGCCCTGCAACTGGCGAACGCCACGGATTACGGGCTGGCGGCGGGGGTCTGGACCGCGAATCTGTCGCGCGCGCATCGCATGGTGGCGGGGCTGCGCGCGGGCGTGGTGCATGTGAACACCTATGGCGGCACCGACATGACGGTTCCGCTTGGCGGCGTCAAACAATCGGGCAATGGTCACGACAAATCGCTGCATGCGATGGACAAATATCAGGACCTGAAAACCGCATGGATCCAGCTATGACCGAAACCCTGCTTGAACGCCGTGCGCGGCTGTTGGGGCCGAACACCTCGACCTTCTACGAAGACCCAGTGCATCTGGTGCAGGGGCTGGGCGTGCATCTGTGGGACGCGGACGGACGGCAGTATCTGGACTGCTACAACAACGTGCCCCATGTCGGGCATTGCCACCCCCGCGTGGTGGCCGCGATTGCGCAGCAGGCCGCGACGCTGAACACCCATACGCGCTATCTGCACGAGGGCATCCTTGACTACATCGAGGCGCTGACCGCGACATTTGGCGCACCCTTTGACACCGCCTTGCTGTGCTGCACCGGGTCCGAAGCGAATGATGTCGCCCTGCGCATGGCGCAGGCGTTGACGGGCAAGACCGGCGTGATTGCCACCGATCACACCTATCACGGCAACACCACCGCCACGCATCAACTGTCGCGGTCCAACCCGCCGCCGGGGGGGTATTGGGACAGCGTCGCATTCGTGCCCGCGCCCGACAGCTATCGGCCCTTGGGGGGCGAGGCCGGGATGGCGCATGCGCTCGCCTTCGCGGCTGCGGTCGAACGCCAGATCGCGGTGTTGGAGGATAAGGGCTATGGGTTTTCCGCGCTGATGCTCTGCCCGTTCTTTGCCAACGAAGGCTTTTCCGACCTGCCGCCCGGCTGGCTGGACCCGACGGTGGCTGTGGTGCGGCGTGCCGGTGGCGTGATCATCGCCGACGAGGTGCAGCCGGGGTTCGGCCGCATGGGCAGCCATTTCTGGGGCCATCAGATGATGGGCTTCACGCCCGATATCGTGACCATGGGCAAGCCGATGGCGAACGGGCATCCGGTGGCCGCCGTGGTCGCCCCATCCGCCACGATGCAGGCATTCCGCAGCAATTTCCGCTATTTCAATACCTTTGGCGGCAACCCGGTGTCCTGCGCGGCGGCCATGGCCACGCTGCGCGTGGTGCAGGACGAAGGGTTGCAGGCCAATGCCGCCGATGCGGGCAGTTATGCCAAGGAACGCCTGACCGAACTGGCGACGCGGCATGAAGCCATCGGCGACGTGCGCGGGCGGGGGTTGTTCTTTGGCGCTGATCTGGTGCTGGACCGCACGACCAAAGCGCCCGCCACCGCCTTCACCAAGCGCGTCGTCAACTTGATGCGCCAGCGCGGCGTGCTGCTGAATTTCCTGGGCCGCCATTACAACGTGCTGAAGATGCGCCCGCCCATGCCGTTTTCCCGTGCCAATGTCGATCAGGTGATGGACACGCTGGACGCGGTCCTGGCCGAGACGCCGCTCGCATGAGTGACGCGGTGGCCAGGATCGCGGCGGCCCAGTGGGGCCTGTCGCCCTGCAACTTGCGGCTGGCGGCGCGGCGGGAAAATACCGTCTATCAGGTGGGCGATCATGCCCTGCGGCTGCACCGGCTGGGGTATCGCAGCGACGCAGAATTGCGGTCGGAACTGGACTGGATGGCGGCGCTGGCGCAGGGCGGCATGCAGGTACCCGCACCGCTGGCGTCCCGCGCCG
>JBGSJU010000451.1:0-4881 GCA_041741655.1 Rhodobacterales bacterium | reverse complement strand
GCCGAACGTATGGTGACCGCTGATGGCATCGCCGCCTTCATGGGCGCGGATTGTTCGGGCGTCACCGGCGCCATCCTGCAGAACGTCGCACGCCCGAACGGCGTGGCGATGATCTCGCCGTCCGCCACCTCGCCGGCGCTGTCCACCGCCGAAGACGACGGGCTGTTCTTCCGCACCGCGCCGTCGGATGCCCGCCAAGGCGTCGTGATGGCCGAAATCCTCGGCGAGCGGGGCGTCAAGACCATCGCGCTGACCTACACCAACAACGACTATGGCAAGGGTCTGGCCGACAGCTTTCAGGCGGCATTCGAGGCTGCGGGCGGCAAGGTGACGCTGTCGGCGGCGCATGAGGACGGCAAGGCGGATTATTCCGCCGAAGTCGGCGCGCTGGCGTCTGCCGGTGGCGATGTGCTGGTCGTGGCGGGCTATGTCGATCAAGGCGGGTCGGGCGTGATCCGCGCCGCGCTGGACGCGGGCGCGTTCACCACGTTCATGTTGCCCGACGGCATGATCGGCACCGCACTGGAAGAGCGGTTCGGCAAGGAACTGAACGGATCGTTCGGCCAGCACCCCGGCACCGATTCGAACGGGGCCGCGGTATTCCAGGAAGCCGCCAAGGCCGCCGGGTTCGACGGCACCGGGGCGTTCGCGCCGGAATCCTATGATGCTGCCGCGCTGATCATGTTGGCCATGCAGGCCGCCGGATCGACCGACAGCAAGGTGTGGGCGACCAAGGTGATGGACATCGCCAACGCACCCGGCGAGCCGATCCTGCCTGGCGAACTGGCCAAGGCGCTGGAACTGATCAAGGCCGGCACCGACATCGACTATGTCGGCGCATCGGCCGTGGAACTGATCGGCGCGGGCGAAAGCGCCGGCAACTACCGCGAGATCGAATTCGTGGATGGTAAGATCACCACGAAGTCCTTCCGCTAAGATTACCCGCCTCACCATTGCACAGCCCGGAGCAATCCGGGCTGTTGCCTTATCCTGAGAGCGGCAAAAGCCGCCGGACAACAGGGCCTAAGCGGCTAAAGCCGCGCGCTGACAGGGAACGTGATGATCAAGGTCGAGAACCTTCACAAGCATTTTGGCGGCTTTCGCGCCGTCAATGGCGCCAGCCTGACCATACGCGAGCGGTCGATCACCGGGCTGATCGGGCCAAACGGGGCCGGAAAGACCACGCTTTTCAATGTGATCGCTGGCGTTCTTAAACCCACCTCGGGTCGCGTCACCATGAACGGCGATGACATCACCGGACTGCCGCCGCACCAGTTGTTCCACAAGGGGCTGTTGCGCACGTTTCAGATCGCGCATGAGTTTTCGTCGATGACCTGCCGCGAGAACCTGATGATGGTGCCCGCCGGCCAGTCGGGCGAGGTGCTGTGGAACACGTGGTTCGGCCGCAAGCGGATCGCCGACGAGGAGCGCGCGCTGCGGGCCAAGGCCGACGAGGTGCTGGATTTCCTGACGATTTCGCATCTGGCCGACCAGAAGGCCGGGATGATTTCCGGCGGGCAGAAGAAACTGCTGGAACTGGGCCGCACCATGATGGTGGATGCCAAGATCGTGTTTCTGGATGAGGTCGGCGCGGGGGTGAACCGCACGCTGTTGAATACCATCGCGGATGCCATCGTGCGCCTGAACCGCGAGCGTGGCTATACCTTTGTCGTCATCGAACATGACATGGATTTCATCGGCCGCATCTGCGACCCGGTCATCTGCATGGCCGAAGGCAAGGTGCTGGCCGAAGGCAGTCTGGCCGAGATCAAGGCCAACGAACAGGTGATCGAGGCCTATCTGGGCACGGGTCTGAAGAACAAGGAAAAGACCGCATGAGGCGCTTGGTGACACCGCTGCTTGCGGCGCTGGGGCTTGCCGGTGGGGCCGGCACGGTGGCCACGGCGGGTGAATGCTTTGACATCTCGCCCGCGACGACCTTCTGTGCCCCGGATGTGCTGGAATTTCAACGCGGCGCGGATAACACGCTGCGGGGCAGCTACGTCGGGACCCTTGCAAATGTCACGATCATGTTCATGCCGGGCGCGACAGACCCGAGCGCATTCAAGTTTGCCTATCAAAAGACCGGCTTCTTCGATCGCGCGCCGCGCATCGTCAGCGGGACCGCGCAAGTTGGCCCGCACACGGCGGTCACGCAAAGCATCGAGACGCGGTCCAAGGGTGTGGCCCCCATGCTGTCAACCATATGGTCCGACCAGCACGGCGTTATCGTCGTGGTGACAGGGACATCACAGGACCGGCTGTCCCGCGTCATTTCACTTGTGAACGATGCGACCCTGGACGGGTTCAAGACCAACGAGGGCGCCGGACGATGAGTGAGCCTTTTCGCGACAGTGACGGCAAGGATGCGCCCGTGATCGCAGATCCTCGGGGCAGCAACGGCGCACAGCCGGCCAGCTGCGGGACGCGCCCGGTCAATCCGGCGGGCGCCAAACCCTTCCTGATCGGCGAGGCGATGACCGGCGGCTATGGCAAGGGCCCGGCGATCCTGAACGAGTGCACCATCGCGGTGAACCCCGGCGAGATCGCCGTCATCGTCGGCCCCAACGGCGCCGGAAAATCCACCGCGATGAAGGCGGTGTTCGGCATGCTGAACCTGCATGCGGGCCGCGTCTTGCTGGACGGCGAGGATATCACCGCCCTGTCGCCGCAACAGCGCGTGGTCAAGGGCATGGGGTTCGTGCCGCAGACGCATAACATCTTCACCTCGATGACGGTGGAGGAGAACCTTGAAATGGGCGCCTTCATCCGCCATGACGATTTCCGCGACACAATGGAACAGGTGTTCAGCCTGTTCCCGATCCTGCGCGACAAACGGCGGCAGGCGGCGGGGCAACTCTCCGGCGGCCAGCGCCAGCAGGTCGCGGTGGGCCGCGCGCTGATGACCAAACCCAAGGTGCTGATGCTGGATGAACCGACCGCCGGGGTGTCACCCATCGTCATGGACGAATTGTTCGACCGCATCATCGAGGTCGCCCGCACCGGTCTGCCCGTGCTGATGGTGGAACAGAACGCGCGCCAAGCCCTCGAGATCGCCGACCGCGCCTATGTGCTGGTGCAAGGCGCGAATGCGCATACCGGGACGGGCCGCGAACTGCTGGCCGACCCCGAAGTGCGCCAAAGCTTTCTGGGGGGCTGAGGATGCAACCTCATTTTTTGACAACGTTGGCGCTCGTTGCGGCCCAGCTGGCCACGCAGACGGCGGCAGGCGAACGCACCATGACGTGCGGTTTCACCCGCGAATGCCCAGAGACCGCGGCTTGCGGCGCGACCGCGTATGCGATCACGATAGAGGAAAAACATGCCGCGGCGCAGATATTCCAGATCGTGACTGACGCCGAAACCATGACCGGCAGGGGCTACGCCCTAGAGACCGGCGGGTTTCTGTTTCAGGGCGGCAACGCAAACGGTGCACATCTGCTGACCGTCGCTCCACAAGGTAGCGCGCGCTATTCGGTGCATTTTTTCAAGGAACCGATGGCGATCAGCTATCATGGCCGGTGCGGGGAGCTACGTTGATGGATCTATTGAACGCCATCGTTGCGCTGGCGAATTTCGTGCTGATCCCCGGAATTGCCTATGGCAGCCAGTTGGCCTTGGGCGCATTGGGGGTCACGCTGGTCTACGGCATCCTGCGGTTTTCCAACTTTGCCCATGGCGACACCATGGCCTTCGGCACCATGGTGGTGATCCTGCTGACATGGGGCCTTCAGGCGTTGGGCGTCAGCTTCGGCCCCCTGCCGACAGCACTTCTGGCGCTGCCCCTTGGCATCGCGATCACCGCGCTGGTCATGCTGGGCACCGACAGCGTGGTCTATCGCTACTACCGCCAGAAAAAGGCCGATCCGATCATCGTGGTCATGGCGTCGCTGGGCGTTATGTTCATCATGAACGGCGTGGTGCGGCTGATCATCGGGCCGGATGACCAGAATTTCGCCGATGGCGCGCGGTTCGTGATTTCCGCCGCCGACTGGCGCGAGATGACCGGCCTGACCGAGGCGCTGACGCTGCGCACCTCGACCGTGATCACCATCGTAACCGCCGGCCTGTCGGTCTGGGCGCTGTTCTGGTTCCTGAACAAGACGCGCACCGGCAAATCCATGCGCGCATTTTCCGACAACGAGGATCTGGCGCTGCTGTCCGGCATCAACCCGGAACGGGTGGTGCGGGTGACATGGATCATCGTCGCCGCCCTGACGGTGATCGCGGGCACGCTCTACGGGCTGGACAAGACGTTCAAACCCTTCACCTATTTCCAACTGCTGCTGCCGTTCTTTGCTGCCGCCATCGTCGGCGGCCTTGGCAATCCCCTGGGCGCCATCGCGGGCGGCTTTGTCATCGCCTTTTCCGAGGTCGGCGTGACCTATGCCTGGAAAAAGGTGCTGACCTATGCCCTGCCCGACAGCCTTGCCCCCGATGGCCTCGTGCAGCTTCTGTCCACCGACTACAAGTTCGCGGTCAGCTTCGGCATCCTGCTGATTGTGCTCTTGTTCAAGCCCACCGGGCTGTTTCAGGGGAAATCGGTATGACCGACCGCATCAAGATCCCGCTCCTGTTCGCCGCCGTCGCGCTGCTGATCGTGCTGACGGGCGTGCTGCAATCGTGGAATTCGGCGTTGGTGATCCTGAACATGGGGCTGATCTCGGCCATCATGGCCTTGGGGGTGAACCTGCAATGGGGCTTTGCCGGCCTGTTCAACACCGGGATCATGGGCTTCGTGGCCTTGGGGGGGCTGGCGACCGTACTGGTCACGGCCGCACCGGTGCCCGGTGTTTCCACGGGGCAGGCGTTGCGGGTGCTGGGCGCGCTGGCCCTCGGCGCCGCGATAATCGCAGCGGCGATCTGGGTCTGGCGCGCGGC
>JBGSJU010000450.1:0-2788 GCA_041741655.1 Rhodobacterales bacterium | reverse complement strand
TGGTGGTTGGTGCCGGTGGCGCGGGTCTGCGCGCGACGTTGGGCATGGCCGAACAGGGTCTGCGCACCGCTTGTGTGACCAAGGTGTTCCCGACCCGGTCGCATACCGTGGCCGCCCAGGGCGGCATCGCTGCGTCGCTGGCCAACATGGGACCCGACAACTGGCAGTGGCACATGTATGACACTGTGAAAGGGTCGGACTATCTGGGTGATACCGATGCGATGGAATATCTGGCACGGGAAGCGCCCAAGGCGGTCTATGAGCTGGAACATTACGGCGTGCCGTTTTCCCGCACCGAAGAAGGCAAGATCTATCAGCGCCCGTTTGGTGGCCACACGACCGAATTCGGCGAAGGCCCGCCGGTACAGCGCACCTGCGCCGCCGCCGACCGCACGGGCCATGCCATCCTGCATACGCTGTATGGCCAATCGCTGAAGAACAACGCGGAATTCTACATCGAATATTTCGCCATCGACCTGATCATGACGCCGGATGGCGCGTGCCAGGGCGTGCTGTGCTGGAAACTGGATGACGGCACCTTCCACGCCTTCAACGCCAAGATGGTGGTGCTGGCGACGGGCGGTTATGGCCGCGCCTATTTCAGCGCGACATCCGCCCATACCTGCACCGGCGACGGTGGCGGCATGGTGGCGCGCGCGGGCCTGCCATTGCAGGACATGGAATTCGTGCAATTCCACCCCACCGGCATCTATGGCGCAGGCTGCCTGATCACCGAAGGCGCACGCGGCTAAGGTGGCTATCTGACCAACTGCGCCGGCGTGCGGGTCATGGAACGCTATGCGCCCAACTACAAGGATCTGGCACCGCGCGACTATGTCAGCCGCTGCATGACGATGGAAATCCGCGAAGGCCGCGGTGTGGGCGAACATGGCGACCATATCCACCTGAACCTGTCGCACCTGCCACCCGAAGCGCTGCATGTCCGCCTGCCCGGCATTTCGGAATCGGCCAAGATTTTCGCCGGCGTCGATGTGACCAAACAGCCGATCCCGGTGCTGCCGACCGTGCATTACAACATGGGCGGCATCCCGACGAACTATTGGGGCGAGGTGCTGAACCCCACCACGGATGACCCGAACCGCATCGTGCCCGGCCTGATGGCGGTGGGCGAGGCGGGCTGTGCCTCGGTGCATGGCGCGAACCGTCTGGGGTCGAACTCGCTGATCGACCTCGTGGTATTCGGACGCGCCGCCGCGATCCGCGCCGGACAGGTTGTGGACCGGGGCGCAGCGCTGAAACCCCTGAACACGCCCGAGATCGACAAGGCGTTTGACCGCTTTGACGGGCTGCGCCACGCCAATGGCGCCACGCCGACCGCCGCGCTTCGGCTGGACATGCAGCGCACGATGCAGTCAGACGCCGCGGTGTTCCGCGCGTCGAAAACGCTGGCCGAGGGCGTCGAAAAGATGACCGCCATCGCGGAACGCATGAACGACATCAGCGTGACCGACCGCAGCCTGATCTGGAACAGCGACCTGATGGAGACGCTGGAACTGACCAACCTGATGCCCAACGCGCTGGCCACCATCGTCGGCGCCGAGGCGCGCAAGGAATCGCGTGGCGCCCATGCCCATGAGGATTTCGCGACGCGCGATGACGAAAACTGGCGGGTGCATTCCATCGCGCGGGTGCATGGGGCATCGGTCGATCTGACCTATCGTCCGGTGATCACGACACCGCTGAGCACGGAGGCCGAAGGCGGCATCAGCCTGACCAAGATCGCGCCGCGCGCGCGGACATTCTGAGGAAACTGCGATGGTTCAATTCACGCTACCCAAGAATTCCAAGATCACCACCGGCAAGACCTGGCCCAAGCCGGACGGCAAGGCCGTCCGCAAGGTGCAGGTCTATCGCTGGAACCCCGATGACGGGAAGAACCCGCGGATCGACACGTATTACGTCGATATGGACAAATGCGGTCCGATGGTTCTGGACGTGCTGATCAAGATCAAGTCCGAGATCGACCCCACCCTGACCTTCCGCCGGTCCTGCCGCGAGGGCATCTGCGGGTCCTGCGCGATGAACATCGACGGGATCAACACGCTGGCCTGCATCTATGGCGCGGACGAGGTGAAGGGCGACATCAAGATCTACCCTCTGCCCCATATGCCGGTGATCAAGGACCTGATCCCCGACCTGACGCATTTCTATGCCCAGCATGCCTCGATCATGCCGTGGCTGGAAACCAAGACCAACCAGCCCGCCAAGGAATGGCGCCAGTCGATCGACGACCGTGCGAAACTGGATGGGCTCTATGAATGCGTGATGTGCGCCTGCTGTTCGACGTCCTGCCCATCCTATTGGTGGAACGGCGACCGCTATCTGGGCCCGGCGGCGCTGTTGCACGCCTATCGCTGGATCATCGACAGCCGCGACGAGGCGACGGGCGAGCGGCTGGACGAGTTGGAAGATCCGTTCAAGCTGTATCGTTGCCACACCATCATGAACTGCGCCAAGACCTGCCCCAAGGGGTTGAACCCGGCCAAGGCGATTGCCGAGATCAAGAAGATGATGGTGGAACGCACGGTGTGAGACGGCGCAGGGGGGCCAGCCCCCCTCGGCCCTTGCGGGCCTCACCCCCCGGGATATTTCTGAACCAGAGAAGGGGGCAGGCCATGGTCTGCCCCTTTTGTCTTGGAGACGCCGATTGATCCTTGGACCGATCCTGTTGCTGGGCGTTCTGGCCTGGCTATGGTGGGCGCGGCGACGGTCGGGGCTGACGCGGCTTTGCCGTTGGCGGCGCGGGCCGGATGGCTGGCGTTGCGCG
>JBGSJU010000449.1:0-4782 GCA_041741655.1 Rhodobacterales bacterium | reverse complement strand
CCGCCCCGGCAACAGCGCCTGATACCGGGCCGCCAGTGTCGCCGACGCCGCCACGATCACATCGGCGCGCGCCTCCATCCGCTTCGCCGCCGCGGCCTCGATCATCGCCAGCTTGGCCCGGTAACCTGATGGCAGTCCCGGATCGGCCAGCCCGGCGCGCCAGTCATCGTCCGTCACGAAGATCAGGCGGTCGTGGTCGGGCAGCCGTTCCAGCGCCCCGTCATGGCGCAGGACGATCAGGGTCCGGCCAGACAGGAACACCGTCGGGGCGATCTGGCGGATCTTGCCTGCGTCAATCAGATCGGCACAGCTCCACCCAAGGTAAAGATCGGCGGTCGGTGTCGGTTTCGCCGCGATGACGCGCCGCACGATCCGCCCGAAATCCCCCGCCGCGGTCAGAGTGGCGCGCGACAACAGCGTCGGGCGCGTGGACCAGTGAGACGATGGCGTTTGCATGGCTCAGGCCGCAATCAATGTGCGATAAGCCGCGATGCCGTCGTCGATGTTGTCGAAGTAACGCATGGTCCCGGCTTCCAACACGAGGGCACTTTGGCAATATTCCCGTAGCGTCGCTTCGGAATGCGACACCATGATGACCTGCGATTTCGCCAGTTTTTCAGTAAAGGCCCGCTGGCATTTCTGCCGGAACACGGCGTCGCCGACAGCGGTGATCTCGTCCACCAGATAACAGTCGAATTGGGCGGCCAGACTGACACCAAAGGCCAAACGGGCCTTCATGCCGGACGAATAGGTCTGCACCGGCATGTCCAGAAACGGGCCGAGTTCCGCGAATTCCTCGACAAAGCGCACAAGATCGTCGGTATCCGTGCCATAGATGCGCGCCACGAACCGGGCATTCTGCCGACCCGTCAGGGCGGGGTGGAACCCTCCGGCAAACCCCATCGGCCAACTGACCCGGCCTTCGCGCACAATCACCCCGCTGTCGGGTCGCAAAGTGCCGCTGATCATCCGCAGAATGGTGGATTTCCCGGCGCCATTACGCCCGATCAGGGCCAGATTGCGATCCTTGGGCAGGCGAAAATTCAGATCCGTCAGGATCGTCTTGACCGAACCGCTCAACTGGTAGCGTTTGCTGACATGACGGAATTCGATCATGGCTCAGCTCCGGTCGCGGATATTGTAATAGATCAGCGCCAGAACACCCCAGGCCGCAAAGCAGCAGGCAAACACCAACCCCGACAGCAGCCAGCGGCGCGGGAACAGGCTTTCCTGCGCCAGTGTCGGCGGAATATGCACCGCAAGATAGCGGTTCTTGCGCCGTGCTTCGGCGCGGGCCTGTTCTTCGGCCGCGCGCGCGGCGGTGTAGGCGTCTTCGGAAAACTGCAGATCGACCAGCAGTTCCTCGTATTCGCCGATAACCTTGGACAGGCCGGTCTTGCCATCCACCGCCCCGCTGACCGCGGCGCGTTCGTCTTCGATCTGGTTCTTGATCGCAGCGATCCGGCGGTCTATTTCGGCCAGTCGCTGGTTGCCCGCCGCCTGCGACGTGTAGCTGAGCAGCGCCGCCCGATCGACAAGGGTTTTTGCCAGTTCGCTTTGCAGCGCGGAGATTACCCCCATCTGGTTGTTGGCATCTGCACTGGGATCGATCATCTGGTTGGCGCTGCGAAACGCGCCGATGCGGCGCCGCATCTCGCGCAGGTTGGCCCCGGCCAGATCCAGATCGGCCTGAGCGTATTTCATGGTGTCTTCGCGGGCGATCCGGCTCAGGTCATCCACCAACAGCGAACTGGCCGTCAGGATGCCTTGCAGTATCCGTTGCGCATCGTCGGGGCGAAAGGCCATCACACGGACTTCGACTACGCCGCTGGTCGGATCGACGGACACATCGACGACCCGTTCCCAATAATCGACCAGATCCTCGATGGTCGGATCCGTGCCAAGCGAAAACACCACATCTTCGGCTTCACGGTTGAACAGCGTGCGGAAATCCAGTTCCGCATCCAGATTTTCGATGATCGGCTGGGCGCGGATGAAATCATACAACACCGCACTGTCCGACGCCGTCGAATTGCCGACCTGCGTAAAGGCGCTGAGCGCCGCCAGCGGCGAGGTCAATTCCTCGGACCGCACGGAAAAGGCCGCGGTGGAATAATACTGGTCCGCCGCGCGGGTGTAGAGATATGCTGTGCCCAGACCCGTCGGCACGATCACCGTCAGGACAAAGGACAGGACCAACAGTTTATGGCGAAATTTCCATCCCCGGCGTGGGTCCGGCGTTTCGGCCGAGGCGATGACCGTTTCGGCCAGTTTCAGCGGGGTAATGTCAGCCTTTCGAATGGGTTCGGCACTCATGAACAGACCTCCGGTGCGGCAGGGATTATCGCATGATTGTCAGGTCCAGACCACCCCGGTTTCAGGCCACCCGCGTTCTGGCGGCGTTGATGGTGCGCGAGATGATCACGCGCTATGGCCGGTCGTGGGGCGGTTATGTCTGGGCTATTCTGGAGCCGTTGGGCGTGATCGCGATCCTGACTTTCACGTTCTCGCAGTTCATCAAGACCCCGCCCATCGGCGTCAGCTTTGCCTTGTTTTACGCGACCGGCTACATTCCCTACCATTTCTTTTCCGAAATCTCGAATGCGGCCGGAACTGCTGTGCAATTGAACCGCCCCCTGCTGCAATTTCCCATGGTGACCCCGATCGATACCGTGCTGGCACGGTTCTTGCTGTCCTTCCTGACCCTGATCGTGGTCAGCGTCATCCTGTTCTGGGGAATTTTCCTGATCGTCGATGATCCCGCACAGGTGTCCTTGCCGAAGGTGGTGGTTGCCTTTGCGGGCGCCGCGCTGCTGGGTCTGGGGATCGGCTGTCTGAATGCGTTCCTGTTTGCGATGCTGCCGGTCTGGCGTCAGATCTGGGGCATTCTGACCCGGCCCTTGTTCATCGTGTCCTGCGTCTTCTTCACGTTTCAATCCTTGCCCGAGGCAATTCAGCAGATCTTGTGGTGGAACCCGCTGGTGCATGCGGTGGGCGCCGCGCGGGTCGGGTTCTATCCGGTCTACGATGCCAGTTATGTCAGCTTTGCCTATCTGTACGGGTGCGGTGCGTCCGCCCTTTTGCTGGGGCTGGCCCTGTTGGCGCGCCACCGCAGCGATGTCTCGGCTCCTGATTGAACGCGGCGGAAGCGGATCAGACATTGGCCATCCCTTCGATCAGCGCCGGCGCCAGATCGCGGCCCGGCAGGAAAGGCACCAGATCGGTCTGCGCCGGCACGGACACGCCATCGGTCAGGCGCGCCACGATGTCGGCGATGGCGACGCGGCGGCCTTCGGGGTGGTAGAACGATCCCTTGACCTGAACAGCGGTCAGGGCCCGCAGAAAACGGTCGCGCAACACCGGATCGACCGGATCGGGCGCGGTCCAGAACCGGTCCAGACCCTGCTGATGCGTCAAACCGGGCCGGTCATAGATCGCGGCCCCCAAGGCACAGACCGGCACGCCTTTGCGCAAGGCATGGATCCCGACCGTGGAATTCACCAGAACCACGCCGCGGCACCGGTCCAGCAACAGGCCCAGATCACCCCCCTTGATGACCGACACCCGCGCGGAAATGCCAAGCGCAGCCGCTTTTTGCGCCACGCGCCGGGGCCAGTTTTCCAACCCGTTGTCCAGCGGGTGCAGCTTGATCACCAAGTGGCGGCCCGGCGGGGCATGGGCCGCGAACGACGCCAGCACCCGGTCCAGAAACCCGTCCAGATGCGGGAAGGGCGAACAGGCGCGCACCTGATAGTCGGATTGCAACTGCATCGCCACCAACGAGAAGTCGAGATCGGTTTCCCGGATGCGCCGTTCCAGACGGTCGGCTGCGCGAGCCTGTGACGGATGAGCCGCAAGCTCGCGGATCCAGCCAAGATAGTCGCGTAGCGGGCCATAATACAGATCGCTGCGGTGATGCGGAAACAGCGGCCGGCCCAGCAACCGTAGCAGGCCGAACCCGACCTCATGCACCGCCTCGACGGCAAACCCATGGCCGTAAAGCGGCCGCATGTCTGGCAGGCCGCGCGTCAACGCCAGTGCCGCGACCGCGTCCGCATCGGCTGGAAACCGCGAATAAGGCCCCATCCCTTCAGGTTCCAGCGTCAGCCAGTCGGGCCGCAGATAGCCGAATTCGATCGCCCATGTCCGCAGACCCAGATCGCGGGCGACATCCGCCGCAACCCGGTGATAGGGCTGGCGGTCGGCGTAATACAGGATATCGGTCACGCCTTCGGCGGCAATCAGCCGTCGCAGCCAACTGTCCCACGTTGCAAAGCGCCCGCGAAATGGCGTGCCGCCCTGCCCCAGACCCCAGTACATCTGATCGGCAAGGCAGAAATGCACCTTCAGCACCCGGTGGCCCTGCGCGGTCAGCGCCACACCAAGAGCCGGCCAGAACCCCGACGGATGCCCTTGCAGAAACAGAAAGCATCGCGTCTCGACAACGGGCACTGGCGGCGCAATAGTCTTGTTCATGTCAAGCATTTCGCACCCTTCTGCGGCCAAGGGCGACGCGACCACAGCGACCGATGGCGTGGCGTTGCAACAGGTTCTTGCGGGGCAGCACGTGCTTGCGGGGCGGCGCGTCTTGCTGTTGCAGGGGCCATCCTCGCGGTTCTTCACCGAACTGGGACTGGCACTGCGGGCGCGGGGTGCCGATGTGGCGCGTGTCGGGTTCTGTCCGGGTGACCGTTTGTACTGGACCGATCGCGCCGGGCGCTACATCGCCTATCGTGGCCAGCGGGGCGCCGGACCCGACGCGTTGCGCGCGGGGCTGGCGGC
>JBGSJU010000448.1:0-3666 GCA_041741655.1 Rhodobacterales bacterium | reverse complement strand
CGCTGGCGCAGGCAGCGGCCGCACAGGGGGTGCATGTGCTGCGCGTGCATGACGTATTCGCCACCGCCTCGGCGCTGGCGTTGTGGCGAGCAGTCAGCGGCTGATCCCCACGAAGGCCAAGGCGCGGGTCCACTCGTCCGTGCAAACCGATGCTGCGGGTCAGCGGCGATCAGGTGCTGCGGTCTGGCGGTCTTGGCCCCGTCGCGGCGACTGATGCCGTCCTGTCGGGTCTGGCGGCGGGGCCTTCGGCGCCATGGGTCAGGAACTCGTCCATGAAAAGCGCCAGCAATTCGGATCGGGTTGAAACCCCCGCCTTGCGGAAGATGGCGGAAAGCTGTGACTTGATCGTGCCTTCGCGGGTGTCGCGCAGGCTGGCGATCTCTGCGATCTTCAGGCCGCGCAGCGACAACAGCGCCACGTCACGTTCGGCCTGCGACAGGCCCCAGACCTGAAACTGCGCCATCAGGACATCGTCGAACTGCCCGCGCAATGATTGCAGCGACTGGTTGGCGGCCTGCGCCTGCTGCCGCAAGCGGCGCAATTCGCGCAGCACCAGACCAAAACCCACCACCAGCAGCAACGTCGCGACCACCTCTGCGATCAGGTGCAACCGGTCAACCGGACGCATCGGCCGGTCCGCCAGCAGGTCGTCATGCAATTCAAAACCGATGTCGATGGCAAAGAAGACGGCGCAGATCAGTTGCAGCGCGGCAATGGCGGCAAAGGAACTGGGCGTCTTGGCCTCGGGGTGCAGGATCGACATCGCGCGCGTTCTTTCCGTTCGACCGTCCAGCACAGGATGTCAGCCGAAACTCTCGCGGATCAAGGCCTATATCTTTGGTCGGACCGACATCAACCAAAGTGCATTCCGACCCGTTCCCGCGTTGACCCAGCGAAAAACCGCTTGCCCTCAGGGTATCCAGCGCCGCCAGATGACCCTGCGTTGCGGGCTTTCCGGCCAGGACGTTGGCAGATGACAGGGGGGAGCCTGCCATTGCCTTCACAGCGTCAGCATCGGCTGGATTTCCGCGGGGCCTTGATCTTGGGGAGGACAGAGAATGACCAACAGATTATGGACCGCGACCATCCTGATCGGCCTTGCCTGCAACGGCGTGACCCAGGCCGCAGCGGATGAAAAGCGTGACTATGAACACAGCCCCGAAGCGCAGGATTTCGTCCACGGTGCGCCGGACAATCCGTCCGAGGCGTGGACACTTGCGGCGGGTGGGCGGATCTATGACGATTGGGCGTCGGCGCTTGACCGTGAAGAACCCGAAGGCACAAATCCGGCCTATCCTGTGGCGATCAACGCCAAGCAGACCGGGTATGGCACGTGGCGGTGCAAGGAATGCCACGCCTGGGATTACAAGGGCAAGGATGGCATCTATGCCAAGGGCAGCCATTTTACCGGCATACCCGGCATCGAAGGCGCGATCGGCCGTCCGGTAGAACAGATCGTGCCGATCCTGCGCGACGCCAACCATCCCTACACCCCCGAGATGATCACCGACGCAGAAATGCTGCGCGTCGCGGCCTTTGTCAGCCGGGGTCAGGTCGATATGCGCAGCTTTCTGGACTACGAAACCCGCACGGTGAACGCGGGCGACGTGGATCGCGGGCGCAACATCTTTCAGACCACCTGTGCCGCCTGCCACGGGTTTGACGGGCGGCTGCTGGATTGGGGGGGCGAGGGCGAACACAATTATGTCGGCACCGAAGCGGTCGAGGTGCCGGACGAGGTGATGCACAAGATCCTGAATGCCCATACCGGCGTGCAGATGATCAACCTGCGGGCCTTTCCGCTGGTGAATGCGATCGACCTGATCGCCTATGCCGCCACGCTGCCGCTGGATCCGCCCGCGTCGGAATGACCGGCACTAGCCGGAAGAAACAGGGCTGGGCGGATAGGTGCATCCGCCCAGCCGGTCTTGTGCTTCAGTTGCGTGCCTTAGTTGCGCGCCTCAGTTGCGTGCCTTGTCCACCATCTTGCCCTTGGAAATCCACGGCATCATGGCGCGCAGTTTCTCGCCGACCTGTTCGATCTGGTGTTCGTCATTCAACCGGCGCGTCGCCTTGAACATCGGCTGGCCAACGCTGTTTTCCTGCATGAAATCACGCACGAACTTCCCGGTCTGGATGTCGCGCAGCACGGCTTTCATTCGCGCCTTCGTCTCGTCATAGGGCAGGATACGCGGGCCGCTGACATATTCGCCGTATTCCGCGGTGTTGCTGATCGAATAGTTCATGTTGGCGATGCCGCCTTCGTAGATCAGGTCCACGATCAGCTTCACCTCGTGCAGGCATTCGAAATAGGCCATTTCCGGTTCATACCCGGCCTCGACCAGCGTTTCGAACCCCATGCGGATCAGTTCGACCAACCCGCCGCACAGCACGGCCTGTTCGCCGAACAGGTCGGTTTCACATTCCTCGCGGAAGTTGGTCTCGATGATGCCCGAACGACCGCCGCCGATGGCGGAGCAGTAGGACAGCCCGATTTCCAGCGCGCGACCCGACGCGTTCTGGTGCACGGCGACAAGGCAGGGCACGCCGCCGCCCTTGGTGTATTCGCCGCGCACGGTGTGGCCGGGGCCCTTGGGCGCCATCATGATGACGTCCACGCCGGGCTTGGGCTCGATCAGGCCGAAATGCACGTTCAGGCCATGCGCAAAGGCAATCGCGGCGCCGTCGCGCAGGTTGTCATGCACATAGGCCTTGTAGGTGGCGGCCTGCAATTCGTCTGGCATGGTGAACATGATCAGGTCGCACCACGCGGCGGCGGCGGCGATATCCATCACCTTCAGCCCCTCACCTTCGGCCTTTTTCGCCGAGGGCGATCCGGGGCGCAGGGCGACGACGACGTTCTTCGCGCCGGAATCGCGCAGGTTCAAGGCATGGGCATGGCCCTGGCTGCCATAGCCCAGGATCGCTACTTTCATGTCCTTGATCAGGTTCACGTCGCAATCGCGGTCGTAATATACACGCATCGGTCTTGTCCTTCTTGGTTGACTTGTATGATTGACTGGCGGGCAGCATAGGCATTCTGCGCGAATATGCGTTTCGTTTTTCGTGGTTCTTTGCTATGGTTGCGAGGGATCATGCTTGAAACATCCGGATACGCAAAAAATCATGCTGGACGATCTGGACCGCCGCATCCTGCGCTATCTGCAGGCCGATCCGGCCCGGCCGGCGGCGGAATTGGCCGATGCGGCGGGGACGACGCCCGCCGTATTGTCGCGGCGGTTGGCGCGAATGGCCGAGGCCGGCATCCTTCTGGGTCAACAGGCGGTGATCGACTGGCGCGCACTGGGGTTTTCGGTCGAGGTCAGCTTGCGCGTCACGCTGGACAAGACCAACCCGCGCGCCTTTGACGAATTCATTGCCGCCGCCCGCGAGATCCCCGAGGTGCTGGAGATACAGACCTTTCTGGGTCAGGTCGATGTGCGGCTGTCGGTGATTGCCCGCGATCTGGCGCATTACCAGCATGTCTGGCGCGCCCGCATTCTGACCCTGCCGCATATCGCCGACATCGAGGCGTTGATGCATGTCGCGCGCATCAAAGCCGAGGAACGATTGCCGCTATGACGGACCTTGACGACACCGACCGCGCCATCCTGCGCGCGCTGCAACAGGACGGGGCGCAAAGCGCGGGCGCGCTGGGGCGCGCGT
>JBGSJU010000447.1:0-18127 GCA_041741655.1 Rhodobacterales bacterium | reverse complement strand
TTCCGGCCGCGTCGCCCCCGCCGCCGCCTGCGATGCGCGCGCCACCTCCAACCCTGCTGCCGCAGCGACATGGGCGGTGACAAGCTGCGGATTGGACAATGTCACCAGCCTCTTGCCCGCCTCGACCGTATCGCCAAGATCGGCCATCACGTCTGCAATCCGGCCATTCGTGCGCGATGACACATCGACGCGCGGGGCTGCCACTTCACCTTGGATCAACAGCGGTCCGGGGCGCGTCACCCACCAGACGGCCCCTGCAACCACCAAAGCCAACAGGGCAAGCAGCAAGAACGGCAACACCATCTTTGGAGCGGGGGTCTCTGGCTCGGTCACGACAACGCCTCCAATTCGTAATCGTTCTGCGCAAGGCAGAAGAATTTACGGCAGGCTAGTGGACAGCCCGTTGCACAACAATGGAACTTCTGGAACCTGCTACCAGCGTTACACGAATTTCATGCGACAGAAGGCGTCGCGCAACATCAAGGTGACGCGGTCAACGTCTGGACAGACATGGCGCTTGCAGACCCGTGTTGCCCTGCCCGCCCCGTCCTGACGAAACCCGCCGCCAGACCCCAGATCGACGCCAGTGATGGCATCCAATCCGGGATGCCGTCATTTCTGGTTGGCCGTCGCCCTGCCCAAGGCAATCAGGGCGACACCGCTGGAGAGAAGATCCACAGCCAGCATGGCGCCCAGCGTAAGGATTGCCGAACCCGGCATGTAGGCGATGATCAACAGGCCGAGCGCCGCCGATACGATCCCTGACCCGAGCACAAGCGCAAACAGAGACGTTCCGCGCAACCGCCACGACAACATCAGCTTGACGATGCCGGATGTCAGGAAGAACACCGCCACCAGCCACCCCAGCGCGATGATGCCCGCCATCGGCCGCAAGAGCAGCGACAGGCCGACCAGCAGGCCGAGGCCACCAAGCAGACCGGTCAGCCATGATCTGGCTCCGTGGCCCTCGCGGAACGCCGCCACGATCTGGATCCCACCCGAGATCAGGAACAGCCAACCGGCGATCTGTTCGGCGGTCAGTGATGCCGCCAGCGGGTTGAACAGCGCCAGAATGCCACCGAGGAGGCAGAGAATGCCTGCGGCATAGAGGGTAAATCGGTTGGTCATGGAACAGTCTCCTTCGTGCGATGTGCACTGCGTTCAAAGGTTGCGATCTTAAAGGTTGCGATCTTTCAGGGCTGCTTCCGCCCGTGCAAGTGCCTCGGGGGTCCAGTCGGTCGGGGCTGTCAGGTCTGCCCACGCCCGCAGATAGTCCCGCGCTGCGTAGACATGTCCATGGCCGGCCGGCACCTGCGTGGCGGTCATCACGTCAAGCAGGCCCTGCAGAAAGGTCACCACCGGATACCATCGCAGGCCGGGCGGCAGGTTCGGCGCACGCGGATCCGACAGCCACGCCGGGCGGCGGAAAAGACTGCCGGTATCGAAGAAGGTGATCGGATCACCGGAATACATCAGGAACCCAATGCGCAGCGGTCCCCAACGATCCGATTGTTCGCCATCCCGAAAGCCGGTTCCCTGATTGGCAAACCGCAGATTGCGACCGTCCTGAAACACCGGGCGCCAGACCGGACTATCCGCGTTCCGGGCCGCAACTGCGTTCTGCCAAATGCTGCTTGAAAACGGCGGCCCAACCCAAAGGGCACCATCATGCGGGTCGCCCACGACATCGAAAAGGCCGGCCGACAGGCCGGAATTCAGCGCGCCAAGGCTGAGCCCGAACAGATACAGCTTTGGCCGGCCCTCTCTTGGCAGGCTTGTCCAGTGTCCGTAGACCGCCCTGAACACCGCGCGTGCGGTGGCCTTGCCATATTCCGGGGACACGAACAGCGCCAACCAGCTTGGCAGATACGAGTATTGAACCGCGATCGTTGCCACATTTCCACGATGCAGGATTTCCAAGGGCGCAATCGCCGCCGGGTCCAGCCAGCCTGTGCCGGTCGGCGTTGCGATGACCAGAAGCTTGCGGTCGAATGCCCCGACCCGGATCAGTTCGGCCAAGGCAAGTTCGGCGCGGGCGTCGGGGTCATCCGCGGAATTGAGGCCGACGTAAACCCGGATCGGCTCTTTTGCCGCGCTTCCGGCAAGCGCCGCTATATCGGCCGCTGCGGGCCATGCCCCCACGGCATTTCGCCCTTGGTGACCGATGTCCTGCCACGCAATCAGCGAGGCCGGGCTGCCGGTCTTGAGCGGGTCTTGCGGCGGCAGAAGGTCGGTCTGGATCGTGGCGTCAAGGGCCGCATAAATGTTGTCGAGCGCCTTCATACCTTGGGCCATCAGAATGCCGTTGCCGATGGACCAGAACAGCAGCGCCGCCGCAAACAGGCCCATAGCCGAGGCCAGCGGCCCGGTCAGGAAACGCCCCGCCCGACGCTGCACAAGGCGCTTGACCACACGCAAAAGTCGCCAAATCGCCACTAGGACCACGGCTACACCCAGTGCAACCATCAGAACCGCAACGACCTGGCCCGATTGCTGCGGGGCCATGCCCATGGACAGACGTATCCCGTTCTGCCAGCCCAGCGACAACCACAGGCTTGCCGCCATGACCCCCGCCGTGCACAGCGATGACAGCACCAGAAGCGGCCACCGGATCCGGTCATTGAGGGCGGGAAGATCCAATGCCCGCCACCCCAGTTCCATGACCCTTCCCAAGGCGTAACCCGCGACAAGGCTGATGCCGCACAGGGCGCCCTGCAAAGCGGCGCTGCGTGGTATCAGGCTGGGCGTCAGGGCCGCCGACATGAAAAGTGCCGCAAGGATCAGGCCCAAGCCTGAAAGCTTGCCGGAAAGAGCTGCGAGCCGGCCAAGAAAGTCCCTCTTGCGCAGGTTGGAAACAGGGTTCCCCTTTGGATCAGGCCTTGCGTCCATCGACCGCCAATTGCGCCTCTCCACCACCCGGACCCCTCCGATAGACCAACTCGACCCGTTTGATGGCCCGGACCCGCAATGGAAGCGGGTTCGGGCGGGTTTCACATCGACACGCACATTGCCGCGCACCGAAAGGTCCACCACCGCACCGTTCACAAACCGCATGCTGTCGCGTTCCATGAAAACGCCGCCCCGCGTGCATCGCGATCTTAGATCGGTGAAAACACCCTTGCCGGGTGCAACGTAGATCACGTCCCTTTCGCCACGCAAGTTGATCCTTTGCGCGCCCTGCAAACCCTCTTCGCTTTTCGAACAAAGTATGGCCATGCAAGGGAACATGCGCCTGCCATCGCGGCAAAGCCACCGGGGATGGCAGCGCTTGCTGGGTCAGTAGGCCGTCCAGCCGCCGTCCGTGGCATAAATCCCGCCGGTGAAATTCGAAGCCTCTCGGGACAGCAGGAACAACATCATCGAGACCTGTTCCCCGACGGTCGCAGACCGATGATCCGTGTCGGCATAGGCGAGGATGCTTTGCGTCTTGACACGGCCCATGGTTGGGCCGGTCGTTTCCTGCATGCTTGCCTGCACCATCGCCCCGGCGCGCGCGACCATCGGTGTATCGGTGGCCGCCATGTTGACCGAATTCACCCGGATGCCATAGGGCGCATAGTCGATCGCCGCATTGCGGGTCAGCCCGTTCACCGCATGTTTCGAGGCGACATAGGCGGGATTGCCCGACAGCCCGGTCATCCCGGCGATGGACCCGACGTTGACGATCGCCCCGCCGCGGTTCTGGGCGACCAATTGGCCCAACTGGGCACGCAGGGACAAGAACATGCCCGTCGCATTGGTGCGCAACACGTTGTTCCAGTAGTCCTCGGTTGCTTCGTGGATGCGGGCAAAGACCAGAGGCTTTTGGGTGGCATAATCGGGCGCGTCACCTGAATAGACGCCATCCATGACGCCCGCATTGTTGATCGCCCCGTCCAGACTCCCAAAGACCGCGACGGCCTGATCGACAGCCGCCTGAGACGTTGCCGCGTCCGCGACATCACCATGAACGAACACCGACTTGCCGCCTGCCGACAGGATCGCCTGATGTATGGCCTCGCCCAGATCCTTGATCCAGTCGACCCCCACGACATTTGCGCCTTCGCGGGCCAGCCGGAGGGCCGCAGCGGCACCCATTCCGCGCGCCGAACCCGTGACGATGATGGTCTGGCCGGTGAAGCGACCGGGAATGAAATAGTCTGGCTCGACAGGAGTGATGGTGACCAACGCGTTGCCGGCCGGCGTGTTGCCCGGAACCTGAGCCTGAGCCGGAACCGGTTTCAGGGTTTCCTTGGCCGCCACGACCGCCCCGGCCGCAACTGTCAGCCCTTTCAAAAGATCTCGTCTTTCCAACTCTACCTCCATGAATTCTGACCATCGGCCAGCAAACTGCATCCGGCTCGACCCGAGCCCGGGGCTGGCCCTGCTTTTTTCAGGAGCCAAGAAATGTCTTGCGACAGCCCGGAACCAGAAAGGTTCTCGCCGGGGCGTGTTGCAGGACAATCCCTAAGGGTCCGCATCGCATCTGACCATCTGGACAAGCGGCGCGCATACCCAAAATGGGCGAGGACGACGATGCGCCGTGATCCTGCCGCGGGAGGGTCAACCCATTTTGGGTATGCAGACGGGCCAGATGCTCAAGTGTGGCGTTACGCGACCGGAACGTTCCGTGATGCGTAGGGGCATCACGTTCACCCCAATACGGCGAGTCGACCCATGCGATCACGTCAGGCCCTGACCCTACGGGACATCCCGTCAACGGATGCGTACAGGCTGCTT
Source organism: Rhodobacterales bacterium (assembly GCA_041741655.1). Lineage (GTDB taxonomy): Bacteria > Pseudomonadota > Alphaproteobacteria > Rhodobacterales > Rhodobacteraceae > UBA9554. Next base: position 13,408 of record JBGSJU010000447.1, on the reverse strand, counting down.
TTCGCAGCCCTGCTTGCCGCTTTCCTCGCGTTTGCCTGTCCCGCCGTGTCCCAGACCTATGCCAGCGATCCCTATCTGGACCGCCCGGTCGGGACGATTACGGTCAGGATCGTCAATCCGTCGCAGGATGCCGGATTGAACGACCGGATCACCGACACCGTGCGCCGCGCGCTGGCGGTTTTTCCGGGTTCGCGGTTCTCGGAAGAACGCGCCGCCTTCTCGATCGGGCAGGCGCGCCGAAACCCGGCCATCGCCGCCATCGACTATGATCTGACCCCCGCAACCGGCGGCGCTGTCGATGTCGCGGTGTCCGTCACACTGGCCGATGCAGCCAACCCCGCGACCGGCAAAGGCTATTTCCTGACCGGCGACCGCAAGGACTTTCCACTGCTTTATGATCGCAACGGCACTGTCCTGCGGTTCAAGTTCGAGGTGTTGAACCTGTATTATGCCAACAACAATGCCTGGTATGGCCGACCCGATCTGCTGCTGGCGGGCAATCCGTTGGCGGTCGGCAAACCATCGGGCAAGGGATACGACCAATGGGTTGAATCCTTTGCGCATTATGGCCTGTACGGGATCACGCCGCTGAATGCCAACCTGTATGTCTATGGCGGCATCAGCGCCATCACATCGCTGTCCTACGGACAGGAACTGTTCACCGACCTGTCACGCAGCCACACCGCAATCGAGGATGCCTATGTCGGCATCATCGGTGGCCGCACCGACGCGACCGGCAACCGGCTGGCGTTCAATCTTTCGGCCGGTCGTCAACGCTTCACGCTCGCCAATGCATTCCTGATTGCCAACACCGCAGCAAACGGAGACGAACGGGCGGCGCTGCAGGCGAATGCCCGCTGGGCCGCCGACATGCTGGTGCTGGGGCAGGTTGCGTGGAACAACACGAAATTCGAGGCGTTCTACGTCGATCCCGACGAATTGCCGATCCTTGACACCGAGACAAAGCTTGCCGGCCTCAACGTTGAATCGGTTGTCCGGCCCGGCCTGTTGCTGGGGGCGAGTTACGTCACCGCGCCCGAATCCCAAGCGAATTACTTCACGCCCGTCGGCGGCATCGCAGGCACGCGTGAAGGGCTGCAACTGATCGACCTGCGGTTCACCTATACCCAGCCGGGTGGGCAGGAGGGGTGGTTTTTTGGCGGTGAGGTTGCGCGTCAGACCAACCGCAACTTCGCCATGGACGCGCGGGCCGCCTATGGCGAAGTCGGCTACAGCTTTGCCAAGGCAAAATGGAGCCCCTCGGTCAGCTATCGGTTGTCCTACTTCTCGGGCGATGATCCCGCCACATCGACCTATGAACGCTGGGACCCGCTGCTGTCGGGCGGCAACGGCGAACAGTGGGTGCAGGGCGCGAACCACTTCAAGGTGGTGCAGGACAGCAACGTGATCGCGCATCGCATCCAGGCCCGTTTCCGCGTCGCCCCCCGGGTCGAGATCGTGCCGCAACTCTGGGCGTTCTACGCCGACCAGACCAACAACATCGGCGGCAACCCCGCGCTCAGCGTGCTGAGTGACAGGGAATATGGCTACGAGGCGAACGTGACCGTGAAATTCTTTGTCAGCAAGAACACCTATGTCCACGGGCACATCGCCTACACAAAGCCCGGTCAAGCCGTGCAGGACGCGCTTGGCGGAACGCAGAAGGACTGGCTCAGCGCCATGGTTTTTGTCCGCTACGCCCTGTGAAATTTCATCACAAAGGAGAAACAAGATGGTTGATCGTCGTGACGTGCTGAAAGGCGTCGGCATTGCCGCTGCCGCCGCCGCAACAGTGACCGCCGCCGCCGAACAGGCACAGGCGCAGGCCAGCAAGGCGCTTGGTCCTTATGGCGCGCCGTGGAACCCGGTTGATCCGGACTTTCCGGGCCGCCAGAACGTCGTCCGCGTGCCCGAGGATTACTTCGTTCCCGACCGTTTTGCCGGCAAGACCGTGCTGGTCACCGGCTGCGCCCGTGGCATGGGGCAGATGGCGGCCATTCGCCTTGCACGCGAAGGAGCGAACGTCGTGGGCGTCGACTGGATCGGGGATGAGGGCCGCGCCGTCATCGATGGCATCACCGCCAGCGGCGGCAAGGCCACCTTTGTGCAGGGCGACATTTCCGAAGACGCGGTCTGCGCCGAGATGGTGCGGGTAGCGGTTGCGACCTATGGCGGTCTGGATTGCGCCTTGAACAATGCGGGCGTCATGGATGCGATCTTTCCGGGCGACCCGATCGACTATGCCAACCAGATCGACAAGGCGATGGCCCCGATCCACGAGGCCCCTGACGATTACTGGCATGTCGTGATGCGAGTGAACGCGACCGGCACCTTCTATTCCCTGCGCCACGAAATCCGCCAGATGCTGGCGCAGGCACGCGGCGGTGCGATCGTGAACGTGGCCTCGGTCGCCGGTCTGCGGGGCTTCGGCGGCACGCCGTCCTACGTCGCGTCGAAACATGCGGTGAACGGCCTGACCAAGAACGCCGCCATCGACTATTCCGCCTTCGGCATCCGGGTGAATTCGGTCTGCATGGGTACCACGCTGACGCCGATGTACGAACGCGCCTTCACGCTGTTGCGCCAGCGCGCGATGACCGGCAACAAGGATACCGGGATCGGACTGACCAAGATCAACTCGCTGTTGCAATTCGGCGATCAGGAGAAACGCGGATCGACGGCGGCCGAACAGGTTGCGGTGATGCTGTTCCTGCTGTCGCCCGAAGCGTCGAACATCACGGGCGCGAACTATGCCACGGACGGCGGGTTCACGACCTACTGAGCGCGCTGTTCCAGCGATGCAGCGTCACCAGCGGCCGCCCGGTGCCGCTGGCCGTCAGTCTTTGGTCCGCGCTGCAGGAACATAACGCAGAATAGTGCCGACCAGCCGCAACAATCTATCCCGTCCCCTGAGGTCAAGTTCGGTCAGATCAAGACGTGCCCGGATGGAGCCTGGCGTCCCTGCAATTCGCCATCCCTTCACCGGGTCGGCCAGAACCCAACCTTTCGCCTGCAGTCTGATAAGCTTGCGCCGGACCGTTTCGCGCGGAACGAAGGTAACATCGGACAGGCGCAGGGCCGACATCCAGAACCTGTCCTCCTCGTCGACTGCCGTCGCCCCGGCCTCCATCTTCACAGAGATCATCCGCTGACCCAACACCGCCAGCAGCATCATGTCATCCAGATCGCCGCCAAAAGACTTCCGGCAATCCACCAGATGTTCTGCAAGAAACTGGACATAGGCATACTGGATCGGCAGGTAATTGTCCGCGAACACCGCCTCCAGGTCGGGTTGGCCGCGTTTGTCTGTGCCGTCGCCCGCATCCGTCATCGACCCGCCTCCCCGTCTGCCCCGCCCCCTGACGTTGTGCGGCAGGAAGATAACCGCAATCAAGACGTTTGTGCGGACCTGCAGGTGACAGCCGGTCCTTCTGCTTTTTCAAACAGCCAGCACAGCGCAGGATCGTTTCCAGATCGGGGTGCGGCGGAATCGCAGCCTCCTGCCGCAAAGTCATCTGAAACTGGTGATTGCACTCTGTGCAAAAACATCCATATGACATCCATATGGATGGTATGGAGATGCGAATCTTGGCAGCAACATCAAAAAACACGACCCTGTCAAAGGTCCCGGAGTCTGAAAAGCTCACGATCAACCTTGGCTTTGTCGATCTGGGCCAGATCGAACTGCTGGTGCAGGAAGGGTTCTATTCCAACCGCAGCGACTTCATCCGCACCGCCATCCGCAACCAGATCGAACGTCACGCCGACACCGTGCGCCAGATTGTCGTGCGCAAAAGCGTCGATCTGGGCCTGCGGCATGTTTCGCGCGATGAACTGACAACGGCGCTGGCCGCTGGTCAGATGCTGGACATCCGCGTTCTGGGGCTGGCAGTGATTGCCCCGGATGTCACCGCCGAACTGGCCCGCAGCACCATTTCCGCCCTGTCGGTTCTAGGCAGCCTGCAGGCCCCGGACCCGGTCAAGGCCGCCCTTGCCGACCGCATCACCTGATCCCCCAACACCGAAAGCAGATCATGAACATTTCCTTTACCGACGGCATGTCCCGTGCCGCTGAACTGACACGCGCCGGAAAACTGGATGAGGCGACAGCCCTGATCCAGGCGCTGTTGCGCGGGACACCTGCCCCTGCGGACCGGTCTCCGCCGATCACGCGCCTCAAAGACGCGTCCGCCGATGTGATCGAGGGCACGTTTACCCGTCTGGGCGACACCGCCGCCCGCACCGCGCCGGGCGCCAAGCACAAGCAAGGCAAGACGCTGCACGACACCTTTGCCGCCGTCACCGCAACAGGCCTGCCGCGGCGCAGTGCCAAGGCCCCCCTCATGCCTGACCTGCCCAAGGGCGCGCAGTTTCTAGCGCTGACGCACCACAGTGCCCATGGCAGCCGTGCCTATCGGCTGTACATCCCGGCCAAACGTCCCGAAGGACCGATGCCACTGGTCGTGATGATGCACGGCTGCACCCAGTCGCCCGAGGATTTCGCAATCGGCACCGGCATGAATGGACTGGCCGAAGAATTCGGCTGCCTGATCGCTTGGCCCGCCCAGCCACAAACGGCAAATGCCCAGAAATGCTGGAACTGGTTCCGGCCCGAAGATCAGGGTCGCGACCGCGGCGAACCCGCCATGATTGCCGGCATCGTCCGTGACATCCTGCAAGACCACCCTGCCGACCCGGCAAGGGTCTATGTCGCCGGCCTGTCGGCGGGCGGCGCGGCGGCGGCCATCATGGGTGCCGCTTATCCCGATCTGTTTGCAGCTGTCGGCGTCCATTCCGGCCTGCCCGTCGGCGGGGCGCAGGATGTGGTCACCGCCTTTGCCGCCATGCGCAGCGGCACCACCGGCAAACTCCATGCGGCCCCCATGCCCACCATCGTCTTCCACGGCGCAGCAGACGCGACCGTGCACCCGGCCAACGGTGCCGCCGTGATTGCCCATGCCGTCCAAGCGCATCCCGGGGTGAAGCAAACCCGAGTTTCCGGCATTGCCCCCGGGGCCCGAACCTACACGATGACCAGTCATGCCGGGGGGGATGGCCGCAGCATCGCCGAGCTTTGGGAAATCGACGGCGCGGGGCACGCGTGGTCAGGCGGCAAGCGCGGCGGCAGTTACACCGATCCGAAGGGACCCGATGCATCGCGCGAAATGCTGCGGTTTTTCCTGCAGCACCGGAAGTAGCGGAGCATGGGTATGACGATCGGATGGCGGTGCGGATCGGGCCCCGGCATGACAGAACGCGATCGTCATCCTTCCGGTGTCAGGGCGGACATCCACCGCCCGCATCAGGGATACGCCCGGCAACCGGATGCGCCTGCGGCATCGGATCAGTCATGCAATCTGATCACCAAAGTTTCTCTGCCGCGGCCAACCCGGCTTTTGATGGTGCCGATATTGCACCCGCAGGCGTCTGCGGCTTCTTGCTGTGAATACCCATAGGCGCCCATCATCACGAGCGGCCGTCGTTGGGTGTCAGGAAGCCGTGCAATCGCCGAGATCAATTCCTGAAGCGCAAGGGAATGATGTTGCCGGGGTTCTTCGGACAGTGCATTCGCATGCATTCCGTCGATATCTTCGACTTCGCGACGGTATTTGCGCAATCCCGAATAGAATGTGTTGCGCAAAACCGTGAACAGCCACGCACGCAGATTGGTGTCTGGCGTATAACTGTCGCGATTTTCCCAGGCTTTCAGAAATGTGTCCTGCACCAGATCTTCGGCCCGATGTTCGTTATACGTCAGGTTGAAGGCGCGATTGCGAAGCGCCGTGGCGTGTTGTGGCAAAAGGTGATTGAACGGATGCTGGATGGTCATGAATTTCGTCTCGCTTTTGACTGGGAGAGGCTGCGAGGCATGTGTGCTGCGGCAGACCGCAGATCTTTTCTGGCAACCGGGATTCAATGGCGGGTCTTCAGCAGGTTTCGGTGCGGGAGCCGACGAGGGCTTGCTGCCCCCGCACACCATCCGCCGCCGCACGGATCTTGCGTGCTGGCGGCGGCGTTGCGATCACGGCCGCATCAGGCCGCCGCAGCGGCGTTCAGGCGCTCTTCGGCCAGTTTCGACAACGCCTTGTCGGCACCATATTCCTCGTCCAGCGTCGCTTTCAGCAAGGCCGCCGCCTGCGGCTGGCCCAACTGTTTGGCCCAGGCCACCAAGGTGCCGTAGCGGGCGATTTCGTAGTGCTCGACTGCCTGCGCCAGCGCTATCAGGGCCGCGTCCATCGTTTCAAGGTCGGTAATGTCCGCCATCAGGCCGTCGGCCTCGTCGATCAGACCAACCATGGCGTCGCATTTCGCGCCACGCGCGGGTTTGCCCAGCAATTCAAACACTTCTTCAAGGCGCATCACCTGATCTTCGGTTTCGCGCAGGTGCGATGTCAGCGCCGCCTTCAGTTTTGGGTCGGTGGCCTTGCGTTCCATTTTCGGCAGCGCCTTGAGAATCTTGCGCTCGGCGTAAAGGACGTCTTTCAGGGTGTGAAGAAACAGGTCGTCAAGGGTCTGGATAGTCATGGTAAGTCTCCTGTCAGGGCTGCATTCGGCGGTTTCGCAACAATCGGGCCACGAAAATCCGCAGGGAAGTAGAGGGAAGCAAAGGCCATGGCGGTCGCGCCCTTGCCTTGCGGTTGGTGTCAGGCGTTCTGATGTGCGCGCGGCTTGTCGGCCATCAATCGGACGCAATCCAGCGGTTCCATCATCGGCATTTCGAGATCAAGGTCGGACTGATAAAGCTGCCGCAGCACTTGCGCCTTGGCCTTGGCCCGAAACGACAGACAGGCATTCTTGACCTGACGGTCGGCTTCCAGCGTTTGGGCCAACACGCGGATAAAGTATTCAGACTGGGATTTCTGGTCCATTTGACATTCCTTTACTCATTAAGCGAACAACGATACGGGCGCAGACGGGCGGAAACAGCAAGCCTAAAGCATCAGCGCGATGATAACGATGACGAGCAGTGGGGCGCCAAGCAGCCAAGCGATGATGATGGGCATTTGTCTGTCCTTTCAGTTCGGGGATAATGATTAGCGGCGGGGCGAAAACACATCGAACCCCAGACCTTCGTCGCGGTGCTGGCCCCCTGCAATTGCGGCAAAGAACGCAGCGACCGCCCCGATCAACAACGTGGCCGCGGCGATGAAGCCAAATACCACGCCGGCAACCCGGGCGTTTTCGACGGCGGCAAGCGCAGTGGCGCGCGCCTCGGCAATCTCGACGTTGACCTCATCGACCCGGGCGCGCGCGGCGGTCGGGTCCAGATCGCTGTTCGCCTCAACGACCTGCGCCAGATAGGCACTGTCGCGTTCGGCCATATCGCCCAAGGTGGCACTGCGCAGCAGAATGGCGGCGACCTGTGCCTGCACGGCCGGGTCAACTGTCTCTGCGGTCGCGCGGCCTGCGTCGGTCGGCACGACAGCGGGGCTGTTGGCATCAGGCGCGGGCGCGTTGGCCGATGCCGCGGGTTCAATGGCCGTATCGCGCAGCATCAGGTTGGCAAAGTAGTCCGAAGACACGGCTTCGCCTGCCACGTCCACGGCCTTGCCGACCGTTGAAGCACCCGCCGTCAGCACACCACCGACGCCCATGGCGGCAAGGATAGACCCGATCAGCGCGCCCGTGGCCCAGACCATCAGACCGTGCGCCCCGTCGCGGGCTTCGACCTCGGCGGTGTTGCCGTCGCCTGCCCGGCGGCGCAAACGCCCCGCCAGATAGCCCCCGGCCCCGAAACCTGTGACCATGACCCAGGCAAACCAGATGCCCGCCGCGGTGGCGACCCAAGCCGCCGAAACGCCTTCCCCCCGATAGGGCGAGGTCAGCGACAACCCGATCCCCGCGCCGAAGCTGATCAGCAGAAAGGAAATCGCGAGGGCAAATATGCCACCGGCCAGAATGGCAGCCCAATCCACATAAGAGCCTTCGGCAACGGGGGCTGCGGACGTTCGGGCAGAACCACGTGTGGTATCAGACAGCATGGGAATATTCCTTGAAACTGGGGTCTGGGATCTGGGGCATGTCGTCAGTTCAGGCCGACAAAACTGAGCACGGCCATAATGATGACGATCGCGCCGACGATGTAGATGATCTGGTTCATGGCTTGTCCTTTCGGTTGGGTTGGCACCATCGGTCCCGGCGCGCGAAACGAGGTCGTGCGGGCGACTGTGGCGCATCAGGGATAAACGTCCGGCTGCAACGGCGATGCGGCTGCGTGCAAGGCGGAACAAATGCGACTGGAGGGCCGGGCTTGGTCGAATCGTGGTCGCGACCCGGCAATGGGACCGATCGCAAGACCGGTCCTTTGATCGGCACTGGGGGTGCACCGTATTCCGTGCCGTGGTCGCCCCTACCCTCCAGTCGTACAAAAATCACTTGTTACCTCGGCGACACAGCAGCACTCGTTACACTTCAAACGTCGTGAACAAACGATACGACCGGTGGGCATCGTTGCGTAGAGCCGGAAAATACTCAGGCCCCCGTCATCAGCAAATATCCGTGGGCGCTGATGCAGGTGATGTCGCCTCAGGCGCCGCTTTGTTAACCGTGGCGCAAGGCGACAGCGCCGCGGGAGAAAATCGATGGTCACCGACCGCAGCATGACCTGTCCTCAACCGCCCGCTGTCAGCGGATGGAACGGGTGATGGCGCATGATGGTGGTCACGGTGGATTGCCCATCATTGCCATCGGGGCCTCTGCGGGCGGGCTCGAGGCTTGCCGCAGCTTGCTGAAGGACATTCCCGCGACGACGCAGGCGGCGTTCATTCTGGTGCAGCATCTTGATCCGTCGCATGACAGCCTGCTGGTCGATCTGCTGGCGCGACATACCACGTTGCAGGTCGTGCAGGCGTCAGACGGGACCGCCTTGCGACCCGGGTATCTGCATGTCATCCCGCCCGGCGTTTTCCTGACCGTCACCCGGCACATTGTGCACCTGACGGAACCCAAGCGCGGCGCGGCGGTGCGTCTGCCCTTTGATGTGTTGTTGCGGTCCTTGGCGAAGGAGGGTGCTGCGACTGCGGCCTGCATCATCCTGTCGGGCACCGGCACCGACGGCACGCTGGGGATCGCGGATTTTCACGCGGCAGGTGGTCTGGTGATCGCGCAAGACCCTGCCGAGGCCGGCTATCCCGGCATGCCAGACAGCGCCATCGGCACCGGTTTCGTGGCGCAGATCCTGCCACTGTCCCGCATGGGGGCCGCCCTTGGTGTGTTTCTGGCACCAGTCGCCGGGACCTCTGGGCCCATGACACCAGAAACCGATGCCGAACTCGTCTGGGATGAAGCGAAACCCGTCCGGGATGACACGGGGACGGCGGGCGCAAACGCGGATGAACCCGCACGCCGGGATTATGATGCGCTGCTGCGTTTTGTCAGCGACTTTGCGGCGCAGGATTTTTCGCTTTACAAGCGGGGAACGCTGGAACGGCGCATCGCGCGCCGGATGGTCCTTGTCGGCCTTGGGCCTGATGAACAGGCGCGCTATCTGACGATCCTGCGCGACGATGCCGCAGAATGTGCGGACCTGTGCGCCGATCTGTTGATCCATGTCACCAGCTTTTTCCGAGATCCCACGGTGTTTGATCGGTTGGCGGACACGGCCATTCCGGGTCTGGTGGCCAGCATGGCCGAAGACCGGCCGCTGCGGATCTGGGTAGCCGGATGCAGCACCGGCGAAGAGGCCTACAGCCTTGCCATCCTGTGTCTGGAGGCGATGGCTGCCGCGGGATCGCCGGCGCGAGTGCAGATCCTTGCATCCGATGTCGATCCCGATGTGATCGCCGTGGCGCGGGCGGGTTTCTATTCCGCAGATATCGAAACCGCCGTGTCCGCCGAACGACTGGCCCGCTTCTTCGTGGCCGAAGAAGGGGGCTGGCGCGCCAAAGCGGCCTTGCGCGACGTGATAGTGTTCACCGTGGCTGACTTGCTGGCGGACCCGCCATTTTCCCGGATCGACCTTGTCTCCTGTCGGAATGTCATGATCTATCTTGCACCCGAGGCGCAGAAACGGGTGATCGCGCGGTGCTGTTTTGCGCTGCGCCCGGGCGGATTGCTGTTGCTGGGGCCGGCGGAAATACCGGGCCACAACGACGGCTGCTTTGCCGTCGCGGACAAGGACGCGCGCCTGTGGCGCCGGGTCGGGCACAGCCACCCGGGCGACCTGCAATTTGCCATCGGCAAACGCGAGGAAACCCACCCCGCCCCCGGCCAGACCCCGCACCCGCGCGGCGCCTTGGCCGACCTTTGCCGCCGCATCGTGCTGGAAACCTATGCCCCGGCTGCGGTGCTGGTGGATCGCCGGTTGGACTGTGTCTATTTTCTGGGGGCGACCGAGACATATCTGAAGATCACGCAGGGCCATCCGGATCCGGGCATCGTGGGCATGTTGCCCAAGGCCCTGCGACCAAGGTTCCGCACCGCCGCCGCGTCCTGCACGCCGAACAACCCGCGGGTGGTCGTAACAGGCGGGCGGATCACGGGTGCGGACGGGTTCGACATCGACATTCACGCGGTGTCGGCGGGGTCAGAGCCGCTGTTGCTGATCTGCTTCATCGACCCGCCACGCCCGCCAGCCGGAACAGTGGCAACCGGACAGAATGCGACGCAGGCCCGGAACATCGCCCAGCTGGAAGCCGATCTTGTGGCCACCCGCCGCGATCTGTTCGACGCCCTGCGCGATCTGGAACAAGCGGTCGAGGCCCATGGCGCCGACGCCGCCGAGGCGCTTTCCGTCAACGAGGAATTCCAGTCCACCAACGAAGAACTGCTGGCCTCGAAAGAAGAACTGCAATCGCTGAACGAGGAACTGACCGCGCTGAACAGCCAGTTGCAGGAAAGCCTTGAACGGCATCGCACCACGGCGAACGACCTGCAGAACGTGCTGTTCAGCACCAATGTCGCCACACTGTTTCTGGATCTCGACCTGAACATCCGGTTCTTCACCCCGGCGGCGCGCGCGATCTTTCACGTGATCCCCACCGATGTCGGGCGACCGATTTCCGATCTGGCCGCCGTGTCGCGCGACGATGACCTGAGCACGGATGCCCGCGCGGTGCTGGCCACGACAGACCCCGTCGAACGCGAAGTCGCCGGCAGGGACGACACCTGGTATCATCGCCGCATCCAGCCCTACCGGACCGAAGGCGGTCAGGTGGACGGTGTGGTCATCACCTACACCGACATCACCGAACGCAAACGCACCAACGCCGAACTGGTGACAGCCATATCGACGGCGGACCGCGCGACGCGGGCCAAATCGCGGTTTCTGGCGTCGGCCAGCCACGATCTGCGGCAGCCCCTGCAGGCGATGGCGTTGCTGAACAATCTCTTGTTGCCGAAAAAGCGGTCCAGCGAAGGCGCGCGACTGGCCACGCTGATGGATCAGACGCTGAAATCCATGACGGCGATGCTGGATTCGATGCTGGATGTGAACCGGATCGATTCGGGCATTGTACGGCCCGACATGCGGCCGGTGCCGATTGCGCCGCTGATGCAGCGACTGGCGGATGAATTCGGGCCACAATGCGGGCTGAAAAGCCTGAAACTGCACGCGGTGCCGTGCAAGGCCTGGATCAGGACCGATCCGCAACTGCTGGAACAGATGCTGCGCAATCTGCTGTCCAATGCCATCAAGTATACGCCCAAGGGGGGTATCCTGATGGGGTGTCGCCGGCACGGCCCGGTTCTGACCATCATGGTCTGCGACAGTGGCATCGGGGTGGCGGACGCGGAAACCAAATCGATCTTCGAGGCTTATCATCAGGTTGACAAAACACCGGGATTGGCGGGTCAGGGGCTGGGGTTGGGATTGTCGATCGTGCAGCGGCTGTCGCAGTTGATGGACCATCCGGTGACCATGCGGTCCAGACCTGGCAAGGGATCGGCCTTCATGATCACCCTGCCGGTGGTCGAAGCGCCACAGGATCCGCCGGCCGGCAAACCCGAGCCGGACCTGCCGGATGCCACGCCGCAGACCGGCATCATCTTGCTGGTCGAGGACGAAGAGCCGCTGCGTGACCTGCTGCAAGAGGTCCTGACCAACGCAGGCCATACCGTGATCGCCAAGGCCAATGCGCAGGACGCGCTGTCATGGGCCAGTGGCGATGCGGCCCGGCCCGACCTGTTGCTGACGGATTTTGACCTCGTCGGCGGATTGAACGGTCTGCGGCTGGCGCAGGATCTGCCAGATGTCCTGGGCAGCACGGTGCCCACGCTGATCCTGACCGGCGACATCACCGCAGAGACGCTGGCATCCATCGCGGCAACGCCCCACACCCAGGTGTCCAAGCCGGTGATGCCAGAGGTGCTGCTGGACATGGTGTCCGAGCAGATGCGCAAGATCCGCGCGGCCAAGGCGCGCACGGCGCGGCGTGCCGATGATGCGACCACGACCCTGCATATCATCGATGACGACCCGATGATCCGCGAAACCACCCGCCGGCTGTTTCAGGCCGAAGGCTGGGTGGTCTATACCCATGCCTCGGCCGAGGACTTTCTGGACATGCCCCGGCCCGAAGGCGCGGCCTGTCTCTTGGTGGACAACATCCTTCCCGGCATGAGCGGGACGGCGTTGATCACGCTGTTGCGGGCGCAGCATTCATCCTTGCCGTCGGTCATGCTGACCGGGTTCGGTGACGCCGCCACCGCCGTTGCGGCTTTGAAGGCCGGGGCATCGGACCTGATCGAAAAACCGGCAAGCGCCGCCGAACTGTTGGCGGCTGTGCGCGACGCCATCAGGATGGCCGGTGACACCAGACCAGCGGCAGGATCCCGGATCGCGGCGGCCAAGCGGTTCGCCACCCTGACCGAACGCGAACGCGCGGTGCTGGCGCGGGTTCTGGCCGGCGACCCCAACAAGATCATCGCGCATGCCCTTGGGATCAATCAGCGCACCGCCGAAAACCATCGCGCGTCCGTCATGCCCAAGACGGGCGCACAATCGCTGCCCGCGCTGGTCCGGATGGCCTTGGCGGCCGACATCGAAATCGCGTGATGACCTGAGCGGGCACAGGCAGCCTTCCGGTTCCGTCGCGGCATGCACCGCTTGATCGCCGGATCGGGGGCAACCATGTGCAGTGCAGCGCGTTGCTGGGTGGCAGGCCACCGGATGCGCGGCGCCTTTGCCCCGCAGCGGCCGTCGTCCATGCAAGGGAAACAACATGACACGTTCTTTCGCGGCCGCGATGCGCCGGGCAAACCGGCTGATGCGACCGGCCAAACCAACCCGTAAAGCCAAGTCGATCCAGACGGCGATGACCAATCTGATGGTCAAATCCGCACTGGCCCCGTTTGCCGCGTTGAAACCGGCCAAGAAAACCCGGGCACGCAAGCCCGCACCCGCCAAGGCGAGCGGCCCGGTCGGGGTCATGCTGACGCAGATGCGGGCGGCGCAAGCCCTGATGCCGGG
>JBGSJU010000446.1:0-9784 GCA_041741655.1 Rhodobacterales bacterium | reverse complement strand
CGGCCACGTCGCGGCCCAGCGACGCGGCGATGCGGTTCAGCGCGCGGGCGCGGCCCTGTGCATCGTGCAGTTTCAACCGCGCGGCATTGCCGCCGAAACTGTTGGTCAGGAACAGGTCCGACCCGGCATCGACCGCGCCCTTGTACAAGGCGCGGATGCGGTCGGGGTGCTCCTCGTTCCAGATTTCGGGGGCGTCGCCGGATTGCAGCCCCATGTTGAACAGGTTGGTCCCCGTGGCGCCATCCAGCAGGATCCAGTCGCGGGTGGCCAGCATGCGGGAAAGCGCGTCGGTCATGGTCAAGGTCCTGTCAGGTTATGCCTGGCGTTAAGTCTGGGCCAAAGTTTGGGCCAAAGTCCGGACCTGCGTTTGGCGCAGGCCGGGTTGCGTTCGGGTGTCACGCAGCCACCGTTTTCGCAACTGCAAAATCTTCATGACCATCCTGAGGCGGGCCGCGGACCCCGTCCGTTGCGGGCCATCCGGCCCCCGCGTGCCGGGACGTGTCATCGTCGGGGCCAAGGGCGTTTTCCCGACTTTCGTCCGCTGCGCCAGATGACCATGCGGTCACTCGAGCCGGGAAAGCTGGTTCCCGAAAACAGAAACGGTGCCGGGTTTCCGACACCGTCAGGGGTTGCGGGATTGGCCAGCGCAAAGTGCCGTCTGAAACCTCGGTTTCGTTACGCTTTTCTTGCGCCAAACTTCTGTTGCATCTGGATCGCGCTGTTATACGGCGATTGTCGCTGCGGTCAGGATACTTCGGACATCAGCTGCGCCTTGGCGATCGGCAGCAATTCAGCCATCTTCGCGCGCACTTCCTCGGCTGTCACCTTGTTGCCCAGATCGCCGACGACCTTGCGCACCACATCCTCGTGGCCGGCTTCTTCGAAATCGGCAGTGATGACCTCGACGGCATAGGCGGCAGCATCGTCCGCCGATTTGCCCAGCAGCCCGGCGGCCCAAAGACCCAGCAGCTTGTTCGCGCGGGCCTGCGCCTTGAATTGCATTTCGGCATCATGGGCGAATTTGGCCTCGAAGGCGTTTTCGCGATCGTCGAATGTGGACATTGGGGCGCTCCCTCGCTGGTGCAGTCACTGTGCGGGATATGCCCATCACCCGACGGCAGTGCAAGCCATTGCGCGGGACGGCGGCCTGATCTTCGGGAAAAATTGATGCACGCGCCATCGGCGGTGTTCGGTAAAGACCGGGCAAGTGACGGCAATTTGTCCCGGAAGGGCCGCGTTTCTACCGGAAAGGCCCTGCAGGATCAGGCGGTGACGATCGATTTCCAGCCCCTTTCACAAGAGTTTCCATGGGACTGTTTTCCAGCCTGCGCAAGTCCATGGCCCCGCGTCCGCCACCGATGACCACCGAACAGGCCTGTGCCACGGTCGCGACGGCGGTGACCATGGTGACCGACCGCGGCCATGTGTTTGGCGATGGGGAAACGCTGGGCCATGATGGTCAAAGCGTTGCGCAATTGCTGCGCATCCGCAAAGTACCGGGGGGCACGCAGGACGGCGTCGCGCATGACATGATCCTGCTGGTGCATCCCGACGGCCCGTTGCCGCATCAAGCCTATGCCGGACCGCTGGCGGCGCGCGCGCCTTTGGGGGCGACAATCAAGAAACGTGGCGAAGCGGGTCTTTTCAAACGGCTTCTGCGCGGGATGCGGGCGTCCTGAAGCCGCATCGCTTGCGGGCCGCGCTTGCGGGCCTCGCTTGCGGCATGGGGCGGCATGCCCTATGAGGGCAGGGATCACCGCCGAGACTCGCCTCGCGGGTGCAGGACTGGAGTGCAGATGGCACGGCGCAAGAAGATCTACGACGGCAAGGCGAAAACCATGTTCGAAGGTCCGGAACCCGGCACCCTCGTGCAGTATTTCAAGGACGACGCCACCGCCAACAACGCTGAAAAGCACGCCGTGATCGAAGGCAAGGGCGTGCTGAACAACCTGTTGTCCGAGTATTTCTTCACCGGGCTTAACAACATAGGTGTCCCCACCCATTTCATGCGGCGGCTGAACATGCGCGAACAATTGGTGCGCGCCTGTGAAATCATTCCGCTGGAAGTCGTGGTGCGCAATTACGCCGCCGGCTCGATGTCGAAACGCCTGGGCATCGCGGAAGGCACGCAACTGCCGCGCCCGATCATCGAATATTACTACAAGGACGACAAGCTGGGCGACCCGATGGTCAGTGAGGAACATATTGCGGCGTTCGGCTGGGCCAGCCAGCAGGACATGGATGACATCGTCAGCCTTGCGCTGCGCGTGAACGACTTCCTGTCGGGCGTGATGTTCGGCGTCGGCATCAGGCTGATCGATTTCAAGATCGAGATCGGGCGCGTCTGGGATGGCGATTTCGCCCGTCTGATCGTGGCCGATGAAATCAGCCCGGATTCGATGCGGCTATGGGATGTCGAAACCGGCGCCAAGCTGGACAAGGATGTGTTCCGCCGCGATCTGGGCTCGCTGACCGATGCCTATACCGAGGTGGCGCGCCGTCTGGGCGTGATGCCAAAGGGGCAGGGCATCCCTTGCAAGCCGACGCTGATCAACTAAGGACGCGCGCGATGAAGGCCAAGGTGACCGTGATGCTGAAAACCGGCGTGCTGGATCCGCAGGGTGACGCGGTGCGCCATGCGCTGGTCGGGCTGGGGTTCGACGCCGTCCAAGGCGTGCGGCAGGGCAAGGTGATCGAACTGGATCTGGCCCCCGGCACACCCGAGGCCGAGGTGCGGCAGATGTGTGAAAAGCTGCTGGCCAATACCGTCATCGAACGCTTTTCCGTCGAGATGCTGTAATGCTGGCCGCTGTCACGGTGTTTCCTGGTTCGAACTGCGACCGCGATCTGCAAGTCGCGCTGAAGGCCGCCGGGTTCAAGGTGGCCATGGTCTGGCACAAGGATACCGCGTTGCCGCCGGGCGTCGATCTGGTCGGCGTTCCGGGCGGGTTTTCGTTTGGCGATTACCTGCGCTGCGGCGCGATTGCCGCGCAGGCGCCGATCATGCGCGCCGTCGCCGATCATGCCGGCCGCGGCGGCTATGTTCTGGGCATCTGCAACGGGTTTCAGGTGCTGACCGAGACCCGGCTGCTGCCCGGGGTGCTGATGCGCAATGCGGGGTTGAAATTCATCTGCAAGACCGTTGAATTGACAGTGGAAACGCCGGATAGCGCCTTTACCGCCGGTTATGGCCGGGGTCAGATTTTGCGCATCCCCATCGCGCATCATGACGGCAATT
Organism: Rhodobacterales bacterium; assembly: GCA_041741655.1. Classification (GTDB taxonomy): domain Bacteria; phylum Pseudomonadota; class Alphaproteobacteria; order Rhodobacterales; family Rhodobacteraceae; genus UBA9554. The sequence continues at coordinate 6,546 of JBGSJU010000446.1, read as the reverse complement.
ATCAGGCCGATGCCGCGACGCTGGACCTGCTGGAGGGCGAGGGGCGCGTGGCCTTCCGCTATGGCGCCGAGGTGAACGGTGCGGCGCGGCGCATCGCGGGGGTCATGTCAGACAATCGCCGGGTGCTGGGGATGATGCCGCATCCCGAACGCGCCGCCGATCCGGCGCATGGGTCGACCGATGGTCGGCAGATGTTCGCCGCTTTGGCCGGGGCGCTGGTCGCTGCCTGACCCGAGCGCCTTGGAAAGTCGGGCCCCGGCGCGTAAGGTTGGCGGCATGTCCAACGATGTCATCCGTGTCAGCCCGCCCGCGCCGCGTGCCACGCGCGCCATGGGATGGCGCGTGCGGGTCGCCTTGGTGCTGCTGCTGATTGCGGCGGTGGCAACCATCGTGGTCACCAACATCACGTTGACCGACCGCTTCACGCAGAACACCCGGCAGCGTGCCGAGGTGCGATTGGCGCTGTATTCCGGCAACCTACTGTCGGAACTGCGCCGCAACGCCATCGTGCCGCAATTGCTGGCGCGTGACGCCGCGCTGATCGGGGCCTTGAACAGCGCCGATTATTCCTCCTCGACGCAGCGGCTGATTTCCTTTGTCGAGGAAATCGGCGCGGCGTCGCTGATGCTGCTGGATCGTGACGGCCGTGCGGTGGCGGCGACGGATCGCAACCGTCTGGGATCGACGCACCGGGCGGAGCCGTATTTCGTCGCCGCGCTGCGGTCCAACGACACCGTGTTTTCCGCGATCCCGCGCGAGGCGGGCGGATATGTGTTCACGTATTCGCGCCGCATCGACATGCAGAATGTGCCGATCGGCGCCATCGTGGTCGAGGTTGATCTGGCAAAATTCGAACGGGCCTGGGCCGGGATTTCGGATGCCGTGCTGGTGACGGACAGCGAAGGCACCATCATTCTGGCCACCGAACCCCGCTGGCGCGGCCAGACCGAATTGCAGGCGCTGGCACAGGAACCGGCCGAAACCGCGATCCAGCGCGCCATTCAGGCCACCGCCGACTGGACCGCGCTGCCGGCGGATGCCTATGTGCAGGGCGAAGCGGTGATGCGGGTGGACAGCCGGATCCCGTTTCGCGGTTGGCGCATCGTGTCCTTTACCACCTATGATTCGGTGCGTGAACAGGTGAATGGCGTGCTGGCATTGGAAATCATGGGATTTGCCATCCTGTTCGCGGTGTCGTTCTACGCGCTGTCGCGGCGCACCGCGTTGCGCATGGCGCTGTTTCAACGCGAGTCCGTGGAATTGCGCGCCCTGAATGCGCGGTTGCAGCGTGAAATCGCCGAACGCGAACGGGTGCAGAAAACCCTTGCTGTGGCCGAACAGACGCTGGCGCAATCGTCGAAACTGGCGGTGCTGGGCGAAATGTCCGCCGCCGTCAGCCATGAATTGAACCAGCCGCTGGCGGCGATGAAAACCTATCTGGCGGGCGCGCGGCTGTTGTTGCGCCGCAACCGCCCCGACGAGGCGCTGAGCGCGTTCCAGCGCATCGATGACCTGATCGAACGGATGGGCGCGATCACCCGGCAATTGAAAACCTATGCCCGCAAGAGCGGCGAGACGCTGGCGCCGGTTGATATCGGCGAAGCGCTGGCCGCCTCGCTGGCGATGATGGAGCCCCAGTTCAAGGCCCGCAAGGTGCGCATCACCCGCCTGTTGCCGGATCAGCCGGTCCGCGTGCTGGGCGACCGGGTCCGGATCGAACAGGTCATCATCAACCTGTTGCGCAATGCCATCGACGCCACGCAGAACGAACGCGAACCCGAGATCGAGTTGATCCTCGCCGCCGGCGAAACCGCGACGCTGACGGTGCGCGACAACGGCCATGGCATCCAGAATCTGGACTCGTTGTTCGAGCCGTTCTTCACCACCAAGAAACCCGGCGAAGGCGTGGGGCTTGGCCTTGCGATCTCGTCGGGCATTGTCACCGATCTGGGCGGGCGGTTGACCGCGCGCAATGCCGAAGGGCAGGGGGCGGTGTTTGAAATGCAGCTGCCGATCCTGACCGATGACAGCGAGACAAAAGCGGCAGAGTAAGGCCGCAGACGATCACAGCGGCCGCGTGATGCCGCAGTTTACAGGTGTGCCATGAGCAAGATGATGAAGATCGCCATCGTTGATGACGAACACGACATGCGCCAGTCGATCAGCCAGTGGCTGGCGCTGTCGGGGTATGACACCGAAACCTTCGCCAGCGCCGAAGAGGCGTTGAAGGGCATCGGGTCGGATTACCCCGGCATCGTGATTTCCGACATCAAGATGCCGGGCATGGATGGCATGCAGTTCCTGAAAAAACTGATGGGCACCGACTCTGCGCTGCCCGTGATCATGATCACCGGGCATGGCGATGTGCCGATGGCGGTCGAGGCGATGCGGGTCGGCGCGTTCGATTTTCTGGAAAAACCGTTCAACCCCGACCGCATGTCCGATCTGGCGCGCAAGGCCACGCATGCACGGCGGCTGACGCTGGACAACCGCCAATTGCGGCGCGAATTGTCGGATGCCGGCGCGCTGATGCAGAAACTGATCGGCACCGGACCGGCGATGGAACGGCTGCGCGAAGATATCCTCGATCTGGGGCAGGCGGATGGCCATGTCCTGATCGATGGCGAAACCGGCACCGGCAAGACGCTGGTCGCGCATGCGCTGCATGCCGTGGGCGCGCGGGCGGGGCGGAAATTCGTCCTCGTGTCCTGTGCCGCCATGGAAGAGGACAAGCTGGCCAAGCGGCTGTTTGGCCCGATGTTGCCCGAAGACAGCCAGTTGCCGGCGGTGGAAGAGGCGCGTGGCGGCACCCTGGTGCTGGAAGACATCGAAAGCTTGTCGGACGCGCTGCAAGGCCGTCTGTTGGGCTTCATCAACGATCAAGGCACGCCGGGCGAAACCCGGATCATCGCGATTTCAAACCTGCAACAGCAGGACCGCACCATCGAAGGCGCGCTGCGGCCAGACCTGTTCTACCGGCTGGCTGCGCTGCGCATCACCTGCCCGCCGCTGCGGACGCGCGGCGAGGATATCCTGACGCTGTTTTCCCGGCTGGCCGAACAGTTTGCCGATGAATACGGCTGCGACGCACCGCAACTGTCGGCGCAAGAGGCCGCGCAACTGTTGCAGGCACCATGGCCCGGCAATGTGCGGCAGTTGATCAACTTGGCCGAACGCGCGGTGCTGCAATCGCGGCGCGGGCAGGGGACGATCACGTCGTTGCTGATGTCGGACAGCGACAACATGGCCCCGGTAATGACCACCGAAGGCAAGCCGCTGAAGGAATATGTCGAAAGCTTCGAAAAGATGCTGATCGACAACACGATGCGGCGTCACAAGGGGTCGATCCAGGCGGTGATGGACGAATTGCAGCTGCCGCGCCGGACCTTGAACGAAAAGATGGCGAAGTATGGTCTGCAACGGTCAGACTACCTGTAACGCTACGGGTGCGTCCGGCTGTCGGTGATTTTCCGATTGTGCCCGGTCGCGATCCCCGCCTATGGTAATCGATACGGTGGTATGTCGCGGGCCCGTCCCGCGCCCCGCCGAAAAGTTTCGCTGTGCACCACACGCCCGGGTAGCATCCGGGCCGCGTGCGCAAGCCGATTGGGTCCTGCAAAGGGCCGGATGAACGCCCTGATCCGCAAGGAAAACGGGCCTGGAATTGGCGTCACGGATCATCCGGGGACGTCGGAGAAGAACCGCGAATGTGGCGCGCAGGACAGACCTTGAGCATCGCTCCGATCCGGATGGATCGGGCCTGCCGCGCGTTGCACATAGCCCCAGACAGTCATACGCCGCAGGCTGCCCGCCCCTTGGGGTCGGTGGTGCTGACGCGATGCAAACGGATATCATGGTCAAGAAAATGCTTATCGACGCCACCCACCCGGAGGAAACCCGGGTCGTGGTGGTGGATGGAAACAAGGTCGAGGAATTCGATTTTGAATCCGAAAACAAACGTCAACTGGCAGGGAACATCTACCTTGCCAAGGTAACGCGGGTCGAACCGTCGTTGCAGGCCGCCTTTGTGGATTACGGCGGCAACCGGCACGGGTTTCTGGCCTTCGCGGAAATCCACCCGGACTATTATCAGATCCCGGTCGCCGACCGCATCGCGTTGATGGAAGAGGAACGCGCCTTCGCCGAGGCACAGCGCGCCCGCGAAGAAGCCGAGGCGAGCCGCCGCGCGCAATCGCGCCAGGCCCCGCGACCCGATGCCAAGGCGGAACGTATCGATTCCGCCGATGCCGTGATCGACGGTGACGTGGCCGGGATGGAAACCATTGATCTGGATGGCGACGCCCTGCCGGAAGATGTGGCCGCGTCCGACATGGACGATGTTGCCGTTTCACCGATGGAACGTGTCGCTGAAACGCCGGTGGAAGAGCCTGCTGGCGATGCAAGCACGATCACAGACGCGGACACCGACGATCTTGATGCCCCTGATGACGTGCATGAGCCGTTGCTGGACGACGACCATGCCCATGATGCCGAGAACGGCCACGAAAACGGCCACGAAAACGGAAATGGCGGCGACAGCAACCACGAGACCATGCAGGAACGTCGTGGGTCGCGCTATGCCGCCGACAAGGACAGTTCAATCGAATCCGTCGGTGATGATGACGAGGATTTCCGATCCTCGCGCAAGCCGCGCCCGCGCAAATACAAGATCCAGGAAGTGATCAAGGTCCGCCAGATCATGCTGGTGCAGGTGGTGAAGGAAGAACGCGGCAACAAGGGCGCGGCGCTGACCACCTATCTGTCGCTGGCGGGACGCTATTGCGTGCTGATGCCGAACAGCGAACGTGGCGGCGGCATTTCGCGCAAGATCACCAACGCCGCAGACCGCAAGAAGCTGAAGGAAATCGCCGAGGAAATGCAGCTGCCGCGCGGCGCCGGGCTGATTGTCCGCACCGCAGGCGCGCAGCGCACCAAGACCGAGATCAAGCGCGACTATGAATATCTGCTGCGGCTCTGGGAACAGATCCGCGAATTGACGCTGAAATCCATCGCGCCCGCCAAGATTTACGAAGAGGGCGACCTGATCAAGCGCACGATCCGCGACCTGTATTCGGCGGAGATCGACGAGGTGCTGGTCGAGGGCGAACGCGGCTTCCGCAACGCGCGCGATTTCATGAAGATGATCATGCCGACCTCGGCGTCCAAGGTGAAACTGTACCGCGAACAGATGCCGCTGTTCGCGCGGTTTCAGGTCGAAAGCTATCTGTCCAGCATGTTCAACCCGACGGTGCAGTTGAAATCCGGCGGCTATATCGTGATCGGCGTCACCGAGGCGCTGGTGGCGATCGACGTGAACTCTGGCCGCGCGACCAAGGAAGGCTCGATCGAGGACACCGCCGTCAAGACCAACCTTGAGGCCGCCGATGAGGTGGCCCGGCAGTTGCGCCTGCGCGATCTGGCCGGTCTGATCGTGATCGACTTCATCGACATGGACGACCGCAAGAACAACGCGGCCGTCGAAAAGCGGATGAAGGACAAGCTGAAGACCGACCGCGCGCGGATCCAGATTGGCCGCATTTCCGGCTTTGGCCTGATGGAGATGAGCCGCCAGCGCCTGCGCCCCGGCATGATCGAGGCGACGACCCAGCCCTGCGCGCATTGCCACGGCACGGGTCTGGTGCGGTCGGATGACAATCTTGCGCTGTCGATCCTGCGCCAGATCGACGAGGAAGGCACCCGGCGGCGGTCGCGCGAGGTGCTGGTGCGCGCCCCCGTGGCCATCGCGAACTACCTGATGAACCACAAGCGCGAACATGTGGCCACGATTGAAGCGCGCTATGGCATGTCGGTGCGGGTCGAAGGCGATCCGACGCTGATCTCGCCCGACTTCAGTCTGGAAAAGTTCAAGACCGCGACGCGGGTGGTGCCGGATGCGCATGTTGTGCAGGCCGATGCGTCCCTGATGGATGAGGTGGACGAAGCCAGCGCCGCCGAGATCGAGATCGACGATATCGATGTGCTGGACGAGGTCGAGGCGGTCACTGATGCAGATGACATGCCCGAAGCCAAGGCCGCACCCGAGGCCAGCGAGGGCGGCGAAAGCAAATCGAAGAAGAAACGCCGCCGTCGGCGCCGCAAGCCGTCCTCGGCCCGCGCGACCACCGATGCCGATGGCAATGTGATTGCGGTCGCCGATGGCGATGACGGCGCAGAGGACGATGGTGACGACACCGAAGACGAGGGCGACAGCCCCGTCCCGGCGGCCACTACCGCGTCGCCTGAACCGGAGGCCACGGTCGCAGACACTGCTGATGCGCCACCGGCCAAAAAGACTGTCACGCGGTCATCATCGCGCCGCAGCAAGGCGAAACCCGCCGAAGCGACCGAGGCCGCGGCAGTCGCCCCGGCAGGCGAAACCGATGCGCCCGCGCCGAAAAAGCCGTCGCGCCGCAGCCGGTCCAGTGCCGCAAAGGCGGCCACAGAAACGGCCACAGAAGTTGCAGATGCGTCGCAGGACGCAGCCAGTGCCACGTCTGGTGACAGCCCGAAAGCGCCCGCGCCCCGCAGTTCCGCGAGCAGGTCGCG
>JBGSJU010000445.1:0-1939 GCA_041741655.1 Rhodobacterales bacterium | reverse complement strand
GGCGGCGGCGGGGGCGGCAATCTGTGACCGCGCCGCCGATCTGGCGCGGGCCGAGGTGATCTTTTCCGCCGTCACGGCGGACCAGAGCCTGATCGCGCTGGCCCACCTGTTGCCCGCGCTGCATCCGGGTGTCACGCTGATCGACATCAATTCCGTGTCTCCGGGCCGCAAACGCGAAACCTCGGCGCGGGTGCAGGCCACCGGCGCGCGCTATCTGGACATGGCAGTGATGGCGCCCGTGCATCCGCGCGGGCATCGCACGCCGGTGCTGGTCGCGGGGGCCGCGCTGGACGCGTTTCTGACCGACCGCGGGTTCGACTGGAAACGTGCTGGCGCTGACGCGGGGGCCGCGACGGCGATCAAGATGGTGCGGTCGGTATTCGTCAAGGGGCTGGAGACAGTCACGGTTGAATGCCTGCTGGCTGCCGAACGGTCGGGATGCCGGGACGAGATCCTCGCCTCGCTGGCGGCCAGCTATCCCGGTCTGGGCTGGCCCGACCATGCGGCCTATGTGTTCGACCGCACCCTGACCCACGGCATCCGCCGCGCCGCCGAAATGCGCGAGGCCGCCGCAACGCTGGCGGAACTGGGTCTGACGGCGGCACTGGCCGACGCGATTGCCGCTGTGCAGGATGCGCAGGGTGCCGCCGGCACGGGCTGTCTGGACAAGACCGATTTGTTCGCCACGCTGGCACAAGTGGATGCGGCCCGGTCGCGGTGACCGATCAATAATCGGTTTCGATATAGACCCCGGAACAGTCATAGGCGACCGCCGCCGCCGTGCTGCCGTTGCTCAGAAAATTTCGTGGCGCCAGAAACTGCGTCGCGGCGGGCAAGTCAGCGGTCAATGATGCCTCGACGACTGCGCCGGACACCTCTTCAACCACACGGATGCCGACATCCGCGCCATTCGCCGCCGCCGCGATATACAGCGTCAGCACATTCGAGGTGCTGGCGACCGGAAAATCCGCGCCAAGATCAATCAGCGTCGGCGCGCCCGCGGCATCATTATGTACGATCTGCCAATTGGCATGCAGCCCGCGGTCGAACCCCAGCCCCAGCACATTGACCACCCCGGCCAGCGTCTGCGCGGTGGGCAAGGGCGTCGTCGATCCCATCAGACCGAAGAACCCCATCCCGGTGGGTTGCAGCGTGACCAGCGACAACCGGTTGACATAGGTGAACCCGCCAAGGCCCGCCGCATTGCCGCGCCAGCAGGTCCACCCCGCCGACCGTTCTTCTGCCACGGCCCCGGCAGTGGCCGCCGAGGTCAGCCGCCAGCGGCGCATCGATGTGGACAGGTTGGTTGCCGTCAGGGTCGGGGTTGCTGTCGTCCCGATCGCCGTGCGCGGCATGCCATCGGTCGTCACGGTCGTGTTGATCGACGGCGCCCATGTCGCAATGCGGTTCACCCCGAAATGCGGCTGCACCGGGAAATGCCGGCCCGATGCCTGCGCAACATCCAGCCAGCCCATGCCGGCCCGGTTGCGCCCATAAACCGCGATCCGGCCTGCGGGGGGCGGCAGGGGAACCGCGGTCTGGATCGGCAGAACGACAGGTGCCGCGATTTCGATCCGCCCGGTTGGCGCGTCGATCCGCAGCGCGTCCTGAAACGTCGCGCCATCGGCGCTGACCTTGATCCGGAAATCATCCGACCCGGCGGTGCCCATTTCGGCCCGCCCGGAAAAGCCGGTCTGGAACAGCAGGCTGGCGGTGTCGGTGGCCTGCGCCTTGTTCACCTTCACCTGATGGCCTGTGCCGTCATGGGTCAGCAACGTGGCCGCCGCCGCCACCGCCAGCCGGTTGGTGCCATCGGCCGCCGCGTTGATGCCCAGTTGCGTGATGCTTTGCAAATCCGCCCCGGCAAAGGCCGCGACCCACGCCGCGCCATCAAACACCTGCAACGCGCCCACATCCACCACCCAGGCCAGCCAGCCGA
>JBGSJU010000444.1:0-1545 GCA_041741655.1 Rhodobacterales bacterium | reverse complement strand
ACCGCCTCGGTGGCGCGGCCATCTTCGGGCGGTTCGGTCACATAGACACGCAGCGCATCATCTTCGACGGTCACCCGTGCCCGCGCAGCCCGCGGCGTGACCCGCACCGCGATTTCGGTGCCCGAAACCGCCAGCGCGGCCAATGCGCCTTTCTTCATGCCGCCCTCACGCCATCACCCCGACGACAGGCTGCGCTGCCGTTCAGGCCAAAGCGCCTTTGGCCGACACCGCACAAGGTGCCGATGCGGTTGGCAGGGCCAACAAGGCCGCCAGCGCAGAATTGCCGCAGACCAGCGCATCCAGCGTGATCCCGTCCAGATGCGCGTAGAAGGCCTCGACCGCATTGGAAATCGCAATCCGCAACAGGCAGGCATCCGTCAGCGGGCAGGTGTTGTCCATATCGGCAAAGCATTCGGCCAGAGGCACGCCAACCTCGATATCGCGGAAAACCTCGCCGACCACGATCTGCGTCATCGGGCGCGCAAGACGCAACCCGCCGTGCCGCCCGCGTTGGGTATGCAGATAGCCCAGTTGACCCAACTGGTTGATGACCTGCGCCAGATGATTTTCCGACGTGTTGCACCGCGCCGCAATTTCCGCGTTGGTCACCAGACGATTGGCGTTGACGCCACAAAACATCAGCACCCGCATGGCGAGGTTCGTACGTTTGGTGATCCGCATGGCGTGGTCCTTTTCAAAGATGCACACGCGATGCACCATGGCGCGGCGGAACGTCGCGGGCCTTGACTTGGATCAATCCTGTTCGGAAAGCCGCAGTTGGACCCGCCGTCCGGACCCGCCGCGCTCAGGCCGGGTTCTGAGGTGCGAAAGGTCCGTCAGGCGGGTCTTTTCAATCGCCACGCCGCCTGCCATGGTCCGGGCATGACCGCCGCCACCCCGCCAAAACTGCGCCCCCGTTTCTGGGAAACCGTGAAACCGGACCGGATGACCCGCGACGAATGGGAGGCGCTGTGCGACGGCTGCGGCAAGTGCTGCCTGAACAAGCTGGAGGACGAGGATACCGGCGAGGTTGAACTGACCCGCATCGCCTGCCGGTTGCTGGACAACGACACATGCCGGTGCAGCCGCTATGAAACGCGCCACAAATATGTGCCCGAATGCATCGTGCTGTCGCCGCGCACGATGGACAAGAACCTGTACTGGATGCCGGAAACCTGCGCCTACAAGCTGCTGTGGACCGGCAAACCGCTGCCCCACTGGCACCCGCTGTTGACCGGCGACCCGGAAAGCCCGCATCGCGCCGGTGTGACGATGCGGGGGCAGACCCTGTCAGAATACGATGTCGCCGACGACGACTGGGAAGATTACATTATCGAGGAGCCGACCTGATGTTCTTTGCATCCGACAACGGGGGGCCGGTGCATCCGGCGATCATGACCGCGCTTGCGTCTGCAAATACCGACCACGCGTCGGGCTATGGCAATGACGCCGCAACCGCCGCCGCGCAATACGCGGTGCGCGCGGCGTTCGAGGCACCGGACGCCATGGTGCATTTCGTCGCCACCGGCACGGCGGCCAAGGCGC
>JBGSJU010000443.1:0-2949 GCA_041741655.1 Rhodobacterales bacterium | reverse complement strand
GCCGCAGACCAGCCCGCGCCGGCACCGCCATGGTCACAGCCAGATCCATGCGACAGGGCCAGCGCCGCGCATGCAGCCACACGCCATCGCCTTCGTCACGCTCGATCCAGCCGTCCCGCGCCACACCATCGTCCTTCATCTTGTCAGAAATAACCCGCAGGGCCGCGCCACCGCGCCGCACCCATTGCGGGGCCGGCGGGATCACAGCGGGATATTATCGTGCTTTTTCCATGGGTTCACCAGCTTTTTGCCACGCAGCGACGCAAAAGCCCGCGCGACCCGCCGCCGGGTGGACCGCGGCTGGATCACCTCGTCGATGAAGCCGCGTTCGGCGGCAACGAAGGGATTGGCGAAACGGTTTTCGTATTCCTTGGCCAGACGGGCGATTTCCTCGGGCGTCTTGCCGCGATGGATGATCTCGGCCGCGCCCTTGGCCCCCATCACCGCCACTTCCGAAGTCGGCCAGGCATAGTTGAAATCGCCCCGCAAATGCTTGGACGACATCACCACATAGGCCCCGCCATAGGCCTTGCGGGTGATTACCGTCACCTTGGGCACCGTCGCCTCTGCATAGGCGAACAACAGCTTTGCGCCATGCTTGATGACGCCATCATATTCCTGCTTGGTCCCCGGCAGAAAGCCCGGCACATCGACCAGCGTCAGAATCGGGATTTCGAACGCATCGCAGAACCGGACGAACCGCGCCGCCTTGCGCGCGCTGTCGATGTCCAGCACACCCGCCAGCACCATGGGCTGGTTCGCCACCACACCTACAGTCTGGCCTTCCAGCCGGATGAAGCCGGTGATGATGTTGCGGGCGAAATCGGCTTGGATCTCGTAGAAATCGCTTTCATCCGCGACCTTCAGGATCAGTTCCTTCATGTCGTAGGGCTGGTTCGGGTTTTCCGGGATCAGGGTGTCAAGGCTGGGCTCGATCCGGTCGGGCGCGTCAAAGAACGGCCGCACGGGCGGCTTTTCGCGGTTGTTCAGCGGCAGGAAATCGACCAGACGGCGCACTTCGGCCATCGCCTCGACGTCGTTTTCAAACGCGCCATCCGCGACCGATGATTTCTTGGTATGGGTGGACGCACCGCCCAGTTCTTCGGCGGTCACGATTTCATTCGTCACGGTTTTGACCACATCGGGGCCGGTGACGAACATGTAGCTCGAGTCCTTCACCATGAAGATGAAGTCGGTCATCGCCGGGCTATACACTGCACCGCCGGCACAGGGCCCCATGATGACGCTGATCTGCGGCACGACGCCGGATGCAAGCACGTTGCGCTGGAACACCTCGCCGTAACCGGCGAGGCTATCGACACCTTCCTGAATGCGCGCGCCGCCGCTGTCGTTCAGCCCGATCACCGGCGCGCCGTTCTGGATCGCCATGTCCATGATCTTGCAGATCTTTTGCGCATGGGTTTCCGACACCGACCCACCCAGCACGGTGAAATCCTGACTGAATACATAGACCTGGCGGCCATTGATCGTGCCCCAGCCGGTCACCACCCCATCGCCCGCCGGGCGGCTGTCCGCCATGCCGAATTCGGTGCATCGGTGGCCGACGAACATGTCGAATTCCTCGAAACTGTTCTCGTCCAACAGCAGGTCCAGCCGTTCGCGCGCCGTCAGTTTGCCCTTGGCATGCTGGGCTGCGATGCGCCCCGTGCCGCCGCCCAGACGGGCGGCCTGACGCCGGTTGTCAAGTTCCTGGAGGATGTCTTTCATGGCGGTCCCCTTTGCGTTTCAACCCCTATACGCGCGCCGTCGCGGCGGGCAAAGCGGAATTGCGCTAATTTGCAAAGCCTCGGCAACTCGACAGCCGCTAATCGCAAAACTTGCAAATGACGCCGCGACGGGTCGGGATCGGGCATGGACCTTGCCTCGCGGCCCGCCTACCCATGGCCGCATGACACCACCCGAATTCCTGAACCGTCTGACACCACCGACGCTGGCCATGCTGATCCTTGTCGCGGGCACGTCAGCGTTGGCGACCAACATCTTCCTGCCCTCGCTGCCCGGCATGGCCAAGGATTTCGGGGTTGATTACAGCGTGATGCAATTGGCCGTGTCGGTCTACCTGCTGATGAGCGCGATCTTGCAGACCATCATCGGCCCCATGGCCGACCGGTTTGGCCGCCGTCCGGTGATGCTGTGGGGGCTGGCGATCTTCTGTGTTGCGACGCTGGGCTGCATCATGTCCACCAACGCGGTGGTGTTCCTGATGTTCCGGATGGCGCAAGCCACCGTGGCGGTCGCCATGGTGCTGACCCGCGCCATCGTGCGCGACATCCATCCGCAGGACCGTGCGGCGGCGATGCTGGGCTATATCACCATGGGCATGTCGGTGGTGCCGATGATCAGCCCGACCATCGGCGGCCTGCTGGAAGAAACCTATGGCTGGCGGGCGAATTTCTGGTTCCTGCTGGCCTGCGGTGTCGCCATTCTGGCGCTGATCTGGGCCGATCAGGGCGAAACCCATACCCCGTCGCAAAATTCGCTGCTGCGGCAGTTCGCCGAATATCCCGAATTGCTGCGCAGCCCGCGATTCTGGGGCTATTCGCTGGCCTCGGCCTTTGGCGCCGGGGCGTTCTTTGCCTATCTGGGGGGCGCGCCGTTCGTCGGCATGCAGGTGTTCGGCCTGACCCCGTCCCAGCTGGGCCTGTATTTCGCCGCCCCTTCGGTCGGCTATTTCTTTGGCAACTGGGCGTCGGGACAATTCAGCGCCCGGGTCGGTGCCAACCGCATGGTCTTGCTGGGCGCGATTGCCACCGTGCTGGGCGCGTTGGCGTCCTGGCTGATTTCAGTGTCGGGCCATGCCTCGGCGCTGGCGTTCTTTGGCGCGATGACGGCGGTGGGGGTCGGCAATGGACTGACCCTGCCCAATGCCACGGCGGGCATGCTATCGGTGCGGCCGCATCTGGCCGGCACCGCGTCGGGCCTTGGCGG
>JBGSJU010000442.1:0-1817 GCA_041741655.1 Rhodobacterales bacterium | reverse complement strand
GCAGCGCACGGCCCGCCGGCACGGGGCGCGGCAGCATGGGTTCCAAAGCCGGGTGACAGCGGGCAAGGATATGGCTCACGCCTGCGCCTCGCGCTTGCGGGTCAGCGCGCCGGCCACCGCAAAGGCCACGGTGACCAGAATGATGATCGTGCCCACCGCGTTGATCACCGGGGGATGGCCGTTCGGATTGCGCGCCATCGCGCCGATTTCGGTGGCAAAGGTGCAGGCGCCGCCCTTGGCGAACATCGTGGTATTGTAATTCTCGATCGACGCCAGCGCACAGATCACTGCGGCAGAAGCCAACGCGGGCGCCAGATACGGCAGCGTGATGCGGCGGAACACCCGGAACGGCCCTGCGCCCAGATCCAGCGCCGCCTCTTCCAGTTCCGGCGGCTGGCGTTGCAGCCGCGCCATCAGCATCAGCATCGGATAGCCCGCCACGAATGTCACCTGCGCCATCATGATGGTGAACAGCCCCGCATCCACCCCCAGCCGGTTCCAGAACACCAAGGCCGACAGGCCAAGGATGACCCCCGGAGCCAGCATCGGCGACAACAGCACCCACCACAACAGACCGTTGGCCCTCGATTGCCAGCGCGTCAGCATGACCGCGCCCGCCAGCCCCAGCACCAGCGCCAAGGGGACCACCACGGCGGCCACCTGCACCGAATTGGCCATGCAGCCATAAAGCCGCCCGCGGTCCAGCGCGCGCAGCACCGGGTCGGCGCGCAGCCGGTCCGTGTCCATCCAGAAAAACTCGTACCATTTTAAAGTGAAGCCACGCCAATCGGTGACGGATGGCGGCGAGACATCGTTGAACGACGCCACGATCATCAACGCCAATGGCGCGAACATGAAGGCAAGGAATGCCCAGGTGAATACGGTCAGCAGCCGGTCAGACGTCATGCCATCCCCCCTGCACTAGCCCTGAACACGGGCGAAATCCTTCAACCGCGTCCGCATCAGCCGCATGAACAGCGCCACGATGACAAAGCACAACGCGGTATAGGCGAAACTGTAGGCCGCGCCGATGTTGGAATTTTCGGACTCGAAGAACTTGTTGTAGATCGTCTGGGCGAACCATTCCGCCTGCAAGCCGCTGGACACGATGCGCGGCACCGAAAACGCGCCCGCCGCCAGCATGAAGGTGGCGATGCAGCCGACCGCGATGCCGGGTTTGGCATGCGGGATCACCACGCGCCAATGCATCCGCCACGGGCGCGCGCCCAGATCCTTGGCCGCCTCGATCTGGTTGCGGTCCAGCGTGGACATCACGTTGTAGATCGGGAACACCATGAACAGAACGTAGGTATAGACCACCACCAGAAACACCGTGCCGGGCATCCGCTTGAACTGGATCGGTTCGGATATCAGACCCGCCCATTGCAAGGCGGAATTGATCAGACCGTTGGTGTCGATGATCGTGGTCCAGGCATAGACCCGCATCAGTTCGACGATGGCATAGGGGATGACCAACCCCAGAAACAGCCAGATCGCCTGTTCGCGGGTGCTGGCCAGCGCCACCTTGTAGGCGATGGGATAGCAGATCACCAAAGCCAGCGCCGTCACCATCATGGCGTAGAAGATCGTGCGGAACAGCACGATCAGGCCGATCCGCGCCCGCGTCACGCCATCCTCCTGATAGCGGAGGCCAAGCGCCGTCTGTACCCGGTTGCCAAGCCGCGCGTCCTCGGCCGCCTTGCGGTCCGCGGATTGCGGCAGCGCGGCGGCGGCAAACAGCGCCTCGAAATTCTGGAAGGTCAGCGCGGATTGTTGCGCCTCGGCCGCGCGCAGGCGCACCGCCAGATCGGCGGCCA
>JBGSJU010000441.1:0-3029 GCA_041741655.1 Rhodobacterales bacterium | reverse complement strand
GTTTCCAAATATCCCGGGGAGCGCGAGGGGCAGCGCCCCTCGCCCGACAGTCCCGCTAGTGCCCCGCCTGCAGGGTCAGCCCCATCAATCGCGCCTGCAACGCGGCATCGCCCGCAAGAACGGCCATCGCGCCCGCCCAGATCACGCGGCCCTGATCCATCACCGCCGCATGGTCGCCCAGCGCGCGGGCGACGGCGAAATTCTGTTCCACCATCAGGATCGACGCGCCCTCCGCCTTCAGCGCCTTCAGCGCCCCCGCCATGGTGGCAACGATGGCGGGGGCCAGCCCCTTGGTCGGCTCGTCGATCAGATACAGCCGCCGTTCCTCGGCCATGGCGCGGGCGATGGACAGCATCTGCTTCTGCCCGCCCGACAGCGTGCCCGCCTGCCCTTTCCAGAAGGTGCGCAAAGGCGGAAAGGCCGCGAAGATGCGGTCCAGCCGTGCAGAGTCCAACGGGCCGGACGCGGCGGCAAGGATCATGTTCTCCTCCACCGTCAGATCGGCGAAGATGCCCATGTTTTCCGGCACATACCCCACACCCATCCGCGCGATCGCCGGGGTGGGCATGCGCGTGATGTCCACCCCATCCAGCATCACCTGGCCCGCCCGCGCCCGCCAATGCCCCATGATGGTGCGCAGCGTCGTCGTCTTGCCCACGCCGTTGCGGCCCAGCAGCATCGTGACCGCCCCGCGCGGCACGGTCAGGTCCACCCCGTTCAGGATGTGATACTGCGCGATATCGGTGAACACGCCCGCCAGCGTCAGGATCGGTTCAGATGTCATCCAGCGGCTTTCCCATATAGGCCTCTTGCACCACATCGGACGCGATGACCTCGGCGGGCGCGCCATCCGCCACCAGCGCGCCGTTGTGCAGCACGATGATCCGGTCGGCCAGCCGCGCGATCACGTCCATCTTGTGTTCCACCAGCAGGATGGCGCGATCCTGTCGCGATTTCAGCGCGCCGATCAGGTCCAGCACCACCGGCGCCTCGTCACCCGACATGCCCGCCGTGGGTTCGTCGAACATGTACACCTTGGGGTCCAGCGCGATCAGCATCGCGACCTCCAGCTTGCGCTGGTCGCCATGGCTCAACTCGCGCACCAGACTGTCGGCCCGCGCCGCCAGATGCACCTCGGCCAACAGCGCGGCGGCGCGGTCGGTCACGTCGCGGTGGGCGCTCGCGGTGGAAAACATCGCAAACCCCACCCCTGCCTGCCGCTGCATCACCAGCCGCACATTTTCCAGCACGGACAGGCCGGGAAACAGGTTGGTCAGTTGAAACGCCCGCCCCACCCCCGCCCGTGCGCGGGCCGACACCGACAACCGCGCCAGATCATGGCCGTCCAGCAAAACCTGTCCCCCGCTGGCGGCGATCTGGCCCGAGATCAGGTTGAAATAGGTCGTCTTGCCCGCCCCATTGGGTCCGACGATGGCTGTCAGTTCGCCGGCGCGAAAGCCGCAGGACACGGCATCGACCGCCACATGCCCGCCAAAGCGGACCGTCAGATCACGGGTTTCCAGCAGGGTCATGGCGCATCGCGGGGTCGGATTTTCACCCGGCCCCTTCCTTTCAGATCGTCGGTGTCACTTGTTCAGGATCGGTATGGGCAGGTCATCGATGGTCAGTTCGCGCACCAGTTCCGGCACCGCCCATTCCACGCCATCCTTCACCGCGATCTTGAAGTGATACATGGATTGCAGCGCCTGATGG
Source organism: Rhodobacterales bacterium (assembly GCA_041741655.1). Taxonomy (GTDB): domain Bacteria; phylum Pseudomonadota; class Alphaproteobacteria; order Rhodobacterales; family Rhodobacteraceae; genus UBA9554. Next base: position 1,316 of record JBGSJU010000441.1, on the reverse strand, counting down.
TCGTCGGCGCGCATCACCATCTTGCCCTTGGGCGTGTCCCATTCCATGCCTTCCATCGCGGCGATCAGGGCTTCGGTGTCCTTGGACCCGGCCTTTTTCAGCGCCTCGACGATGAAGATGCCGGTTGTCATGCCGCCCGCGGTAAAGAAATCGGGCGGGCTGTTGAACCGCTTCTGGTGTTCGGTCACCAGCCAGTCGTTCACCGGGTTCTTCGGCAGTTCATAGTAGTAGTAGATCGCGCCTTCCATGCCGGGGAAATCCTTGTAGCCCTTCAGCGCGGCGAGGATATTGCCGCCCGACGACATCTCGACCCCGAACCGCTTGGGGTCCATCGCGTTGATCTTGCCCATCGGGTTGTTGCCACCGGCCCAAAGGACGAACAGCTTTTTCGGCCCATCCACATCCTTCATCGCGGCAAAGATGCGCTCGGCGGCTGCGGTGAAATCGGTGGTGTCGGTCGGCACGTATTCCTCGTGCACCAAAGACGCCCCGGTGCCGTCCAGCGCCGCCTTGAACGCCGCAACACCGTCGCGGCCAAAGGCGTAATCCTGCGCCAACGTCGCGATCTTGACGCCATCGGCGGCCATCGCCTTGGCCTGCGCGATAGCATCCTGCGACGAATTGCGCCCGGTGCGGAAGATGAAGCGGTTCCAATCCTTGCCGGTGATCGAGTCCGCTACCGCCGGATGCACGATCAGCAGCTTTTCGTATTCGGCGGCCACCGGCAGCATCGCCAGCGCGACGCCCGACGACACCGGCCCGACCGCCAGATCGACATTGTCATCGCCATAGGCCTCGGCCAGCAGCGCCTTGCCGATCTCGGGCTTCAGTTGCGTATCCTTTTCGATGACGACGATCTTTTCGCCGTTCACCTCCATGGTACCGCCGGTCGCATATTCCAGACCCAGCATCAGCCCGTCATGCGATTGTTTCGCATAGGCTTCCAACGCACCGGTCTTGCCATAGACATGGGCGATGGTGATGTCGGCCCAGGCCGGGACCGCCAGTGCAACACTCAGGGCCATGGCCGAAACCAACCCCATCCGAACGTTCCGTGTCATGCGTGTTCCTCCCTCATGCGGCGCGCGGATTGCGCGCGGTCGTGCAGTTTCCCCGCCTGACTTGTCCGCCCCGGCGCCTGCACCTGTCAATACGTATGACCGCGTAACCCGGGCTGAGGATGGCTTGACAGCCGCCGCTGCCATGGCCCACTGCGCCGACCCTGCAACTGGTGCCGCGATGACCCTGCCCCCCCTGCGCCTGACATCGGGCGATCCGATCGCCGACCGCCGCGCCGCCTATGCCGACGGGTTGGC
>JBGSJU010000440.1:0-1913 GCA_041741655.1 Rhodobacterales bacterium | reverse complement strand
GCGTGGCGGTGCAGGCCTGCTGGAACGTTGGCGCCCTGTCCACCGACGCGCTTCGCGTGACTGTTACGGTCGGCGTCCAGCTTGCCGAGGATGGCAAGCCCGTCGGCGGGTCGATCCGGATGCTGGGCTTTGACGGCGGCTCCGAAGCGGCCGCGCGGCAGGCGTTTGACGCGGCGCGCCGCGCCATCACACGCTGCGGGGCGTCAGGGTTCGATCTGCCGCGCGACAAATACGACCAATGGCGGGACATCGAAATGGTGTTCAACCCGGAAAAGATGAGGATCAAGTAAGATGCGTGTGTTCCTGCTGTCGTTTGGCCTTGCAGTAGGTCTGGGGGGTCTGGGGGCGATCGTGCCCGCCGTGACCCATGCGCAATCCGCGGGCCCGCTGCGGATCGAGATCACCGAAGGCGTGATCGAACCCTTGCCGGTGGCCGTGCCGGATTTCGTGGCCGAAACCCCCGCCGCCGCCGCGCTGGCCACGGAAATCAGCCGCGTGGTCGCCGCCGACCTGACCGGCACAGGGCTGTTCCGCGAAGTGCCGCGCGAGGCGTTCATAAGCCGCATCGAAAGCTTTGGCGCCCCGGTGCAATTTGCCGACTGGAAGGCGATCAACGCGCAGGCGCTGGTCACCGGCGCGGTGTGGGTCACGGGCGGGCAGGTCACGGTCAAGTTCCGGCTTTATGACGTGTTTGCCGGGCAGGAAATGGGATCGGGCCTGCAGTTCAACGGCACCGAGGCCGGATGGCGGCGCATGGCGCACAAGGTGGCCGATGTGGTTTATTCCCGCATCACGGGCGAGGGCGGGTATTTTGACAGCCGGGTGGTGCATGTGGCCGAAACCGGCGGCAAGGCCGACCGCAAGAAACGGCTGGCGATCATGGATTATGATGGCGCGAATGTGCAGTATCTGACCGATGCGGCGTCGATCGTGCTGGCACCGCGGTTCTCGCCCACCGGCGACCGCATCCTGTATACCAGCTATGAAAGCGGTTTCCCGCGTATCTATGTGCTGGATGTCGCCAATGTGGGTCGGCGTGAATTGCCGATCCCGCAGGGCGAAATGGCGTTTTCGCCGCGCTTTGGCCCCGATGGCCGCACGGTGGTGTTTTCGTTGACCCAAGGCGGCAACACCGATCTGTGGTCGATGGATATCAGCGGATCGGGCGCGCGGCGGCTGACCAATGCGCCCTCGATAGAAACCGCACCGTCGTTCAGCCCGGATGGCGGCCGCATCGTGTTCGAAAGTGACCGGTCCGGCACACAGCAACTGTATGTGATGACGGCGGCGGGGGGCGAACCGCAGCGGATTTCCTTTGGCCAGGGCCGCTATGGCACGCCCGTGTGGTCGCCGCGCGGCGATCTGATCGCGTTCACCAAACAGAACAATGGCCGGTTTCACATCGGCGTGATGCGGGTCGACGGGTCCGAGGAACGGCTGCTGACCGCGTCCTTCCTCGATGAAAGCCCGACATGGGCGCCGAATGGCCGCGTCATCATGTTCACCCGCGAAACCCAAGGGGCGGGGGGCGAAGCCAGCCTCTATTCCGTTGATATTTCGGGCCGGAACCTGAAACGGGTGGCGACCGCCGGCGCGTCGTCCGACCCGGCCTGGTCGCCGTTGCAGCCCTGAAGCGGCGGATCGGTGCAGCCTTGCGCATCGGTCCCGCCAACGCGCGGTTGCGGGTGTAAAATATGGGCCTGCGCGATTCCCCTGCCGCGCAGGCTGTGATAAACAAGGGGCAGAGCAGAATACGAACGGGGTAACCGACATGAATTTTCTGGCCAAAGGCCTGATCCTTACCACAGCGCTCGCCTTGGCGGCCTGTACCAACCCAGACCGTTTTGGCACTGGCGCAGGCGGCGCGGGGGCAGGCGGCGCAGGCGTTTCGGGCGGCGTCGTGCCCGGGAGCG
>JBGSJU010000439.1:0-4497 GCA_041741655.1 Rhodobacterales bacterium | reverse complement strand
CTGGCCGCGCTGCGCGATCCGGGGGCGGGGATCAGCGACTGGTGACGGCGCGGGCGGCCTGCACGGCGGCCAGGATTTCCTCGGCGATTTCCTCGGCTTCCTCGGGTTCGAAATCCATCGGGATTTCCACCCCCGGCGCTTCGATGAACAGCCGCACCATGCCCTTGTCGGTCGGCCCGATCTGCAGGTTCGCCTCGATGTCGCGTTCGGTGTTGATACCCATGATCCGACCCTTTTCTGATCGGTCCGGGCTAGCGTTTTCGCCCTTGAAACACAAGCCCGCGCCGGGGCAGGTTCAGCCCATGGACATTGCGTTTCGTGATCTTGCGCCGGGCGATGCCGGCTGGGTGCTGGACCGGCACGGCGCGCTTTATGCCCGCGACGAAGGCTATGACGCCACATTCGAGGCGTTGGTGGCCGAAATCCTCGCGGATTTCCTGCGTCATCGCGACCCGGCGCGCGAGCGTGCGTGGATCGCCCATGCGGGCGAAACCCGGCTGGGCTCTGTGTTCGTTGTGCGCGGTGCGGCGCCCGATATCGCGAAACTGCGGATGTTCCTCATCGACCCCGCGGCGCGGGGGCGGGGCTTGGGCCAGCAGATGCTTGCTCAGGCGATGAACTGGGCGCGCGGGCGCGGCTATGCCGCGATGGAATTGTGGACCCACGAAAGCCACCGTGCGGCCTGTGCGCTGTATGAAAAGGCCGGCTGGAAAATGGTGCGTTCCGCCCCGGCCCATGCCTTTGGCACCGCCGTCGTGGACCAGTTCTGGGAGGTTTCGCTGTGATCGGTCCGCCTGCCGCGGCGGGGAAACCGCTTGCAATCGCCGGGCGCGGGCGTTAGACGGCCTGCCAGTGCCGCCTTAGCTCAGTTGGTTAGAGCGCCGGATTGTGGATCCGGAGGTCTCCTGTTCAAGCCAGGAAGGCGGTACCACTTTTCCCTGCATTTTCAGACTGACGCAGCGTTTTGCGGTCATCACCGCTGGACATTCCTGCGGCCGGCGGGAAACCTGTGCCGCAAACAGGAGGGGCGGGAATGACCTTGGACCAGTTGATCGCAGGCTTGGCAAACCTGACCTTGCAGGTCGAACCCGATGGCGTGTGGATCGTCACCCTGAACCGGGCCGCGAAACGCAACGCGCTGGATGCCGCCACCGTCGAGGAAATGATCGACGTGTTCGGCCGCGCCCGCGTTCTGGGGGCGCGGGCCATCGTGCTGGCGGCCAATGGCCCGCATTTCTGTGCGGGGCTGGATCTGGTGGAACATCACGCCGAGGACCGCAGCCCGGAACAGTTCATGCATCTGTGCCTGCGCTGGCACGAGGCGTTCAACAAGATGGAATATGGCGGCGTGCCGATCATCGCGGCGCTGAAGGGCGCGGTGGTGGGCGGCGGTCTGGAACTGGCGTCGGCGGCGCATGTGCGGGTGGCTGATACGGGGACGTATTTTGCCTTGCCCGAAGGCACGCGCGGCCTGTTCACCGGTGGCGGGGCCACGATCCGGGTCGCCGACCTGATCGGCAAGGCCCGGATGATCGACATGATGCTGACAGGCCGGGTCTACAAGGCCGCCGAGGGCGTGACAGTGGGTCTGGCGCAATACCTTGTCGAGGACAGCATGGCCGAGGCGCTGCGGCTGGCGCGGCGCGCGGCGGAAAACCTGCCCCTGACCAATTTCGCCATCTGTTCCGCGATCAGCCACATGCAGAACATGTCGGCGCTGGATGCGGCTTATGCCGAATCCGTGGTGGCGGGCGTGGTCAACACCCAGCCCGACGCGCGGTCACGGCTGGCCGCCTTTGCCGACAAGACGGCGGCGCGGGTGCGGCCGGATTAAGATCCGCGCCACAGTGTTACGTTTTCTTCAACAAACTGTCGTCGATACGTCATCGGACGGGGCTACCGCCAAGCACGGTTCCAAACTCACCTCATCCGGAGACACTTCCATGGCCCTTTCCCGCCGTTCCGCCCTGAAACTGGGCACCGCTGCTCTTGCCGCCCCGATGATCCTGCGCGCCACCGATGCACTGGCCTCGTCCGGTTCGGTCAAGGTTCTGGCCTGGCAGGATTACATCCAGCCGAACATCGCCGAGAAATTCGAAAAGGACACCGGCATCAAGCTGGAACTGACCACCTTCGGGTCGAACGACGAAGCCGAATCGACCATCCGCGCGGCGGGTGGCAAGGGCTTTGACGTGGTGTTCCCGTCGATCACCAACGCGGCCGGCTACATCGATGCCAATGGCGAATCGTTCTTTGCCGAGGTGCCTGCCGCGGTGAACACCGCCGCCGTGATCCCGTCCTTCCTGCGCGATTCGGCCTCGCTGGGTGGCCAGTTCAAGGGCGCGCAGATCCTGCTGCCGTTCGACTGGGGCACTGAAGGCGTCACGCTGAACCGCAAGGCGCTGAACATCGCCGACGCCGACCTGTCCTACGGCGACCTGTTCGCCGCCGGCACCGAAGGCAAGACCGCCTTCCGCCAGAAGTCGGTCATCATGGGCGTGGGCCTGTATCTGGACGCGACCGGCGCCGTGCCGTCGAACCGCATGCTGGACGTCTACAAATCCGAAGAGGATGCCCGCCGCGTCTGGGGTGCCGTCGCCAAGTGGATCGTGGAACGGAAAGCCAGCTACGGCGCGTTCTGGAACAACGCCACCGAAGCCACCGCCGCGTTCAAGGACGCCGGCTGCATCATCGGCCAGACCTGGGACACCACCGGCCTGCTGCTGAACCGCGAAAACGCCGATTTCGTCTATCGCGCGCCGAAGGAAGGCATCATCACTTGGCTGGACAGCTTCGGCATGCTGAAGCAGGCGGAAAACCGTGAGCAGGCGATCGCCTTCATGAACTTCATGCTGACCCCCGAAGTCGGCGGCATGTTCGCCAACAACACCGGCTACAACTCGGCTGTCATCGGCGCCGCCGATTTCGCGTCGGAAGACTTCAAGCGCCAGTTCAACGAAGTGTACACCGCCGACGTGCTGGGCAACATGTGGTGGTGGCAGGCGGATACGCCGTTCTTCGCGCCGATCCGCAACGAAATGGTCGATATCATCACCAACGCCTGAGTGGTGGCGTGATCCTTGGAACCGGGGGGCGCTGTTCCCCGGTTCCTGCATTCTCGACGGCAACACAAAAAGAGGGGCGCGCGATGCGGGGGCAGGATGTCGTTCTTGACGGGGTCGAGATCACCTATCCCAACGGGTTTCGCGCCGTCGAACGCACCGATCTGACGATTGCGGCGGGCGAGTTTTTCTCCATCCTCGGGCCATCCGGTTGTGGCAAGACCACGCTGTTGCGTGCCGTGTCGGGCTTTGTCACGCCGTCATCCGGCCGTGTCCTGATCGGCGGGGTCGATCAGGCGGGCAAGGGGCCGAATGCGCGCCCGACCGCGTTGATTTTCCAGAACCTTGCGCTGTTTCCCTTGATGAGCGTGCGCGACAACGTGGCCTTCGGGCTGGAGGCGCGCGGGGTTGCGAAGCGCGAACGCCACGCCCGGGCCGAGGAATTGCTGGCGCTGGTCGCGCTGGCCGATCAGGCCGACAAGAAACCTACGGAATTGTCCGGTGGCCAGCGGCAGCGGGTGGCGATTGCCCGCGCGCTGGCGGTGGAACCGGCCGTTCTGTTGCTGGATGAACCGCTGTCGGCGCTGGATCTGAAGCTGCGCAGCCATATGCGGGCGGAACTGCGCGCGATCCAGAAACAGACCGGCGTGACCTTTATCTACATCACCCATGATCAGGGCGAGGCGCTGACGATGTCGGACCGCGTCGCCGTGATGAACAAGGGTCGCATCGAACAGGTGGGCACCGGCGACGCGATTTATTCCGCGCCGGAAACCGCCTTTGCCGCCACATTCGTCGGCGAAGTGAACCGCATCGCCGGGCGCATCATCGTGGTCGAGCCGGATTATGCCCGCGTGGGCACACCGCTGGGCACCTTCCGGGCGCGCAATCCGCGCGGGATGGCCGTGGGCGCGCTGGCCTGGATGTTCGTGCGGCCCGAAGCCATGGCTTTGGGACTGGATGAGAACGCCGTACCGGTAACGCTGGTGCGGCGCGATCTGGAAGGGCCGTTCGTTGCGCTGCATTTTCGCGCGGGCGATGGTCATTCACTGTCGCTGCACCGCACCAACTTGGGCGGGGTCGAGGTGATCGGCAACGCCATGACACTTGGGTTCCGGGCGGCGGACGCGCTGGTGCTGCCCGAAGGCACGCTGGCCGAAACCGGGCAGGAGCTGGCGGCCCAATGAAATCCTTGCTGCGCGCCTTTGGTCCGGGATTGACGGCGGTGTTCGTCGGCGCGGTGGCGGTCTGGGCGGTGATCCTGATCATCGCGCCGCAATTCGCCATGCTGGACCGCGCCCTGACCGCGCCGAAACGCACCTTGGACAGTTCGGTGGCCGCCTCGCTGAGCCAGGATGCCGAGACCTGCATGTCGGTGCTGCGCACCTTTGCCGCCACCGACGCGGCCCCGCCGCCAGCCGCTGGCGGCATGGCG
>JBGSJU010000438.1:0-2341 GCA_041741655.1 Rhodobacterales bacterium | reverse complement strand
TCACGCCGGCCAGCGCGCCCCGGCCATAAACCTCGTGCGGAGGCGGGCCATCGTTGTGCACCCCGTCGCCCGAGACATCCAGCGTCTGCGCGTCGCAGACGGGGGCCTGCGCGAACCGGGTCTGCGCGAACGCAAGCATCTGGCCCACGGCGGTGGGAAAATCGGCATAGCTGCGGCGGCTGGCGGCGATGCGGGCGGCGGCATCGTTGATGGCGGCGGGGCCATCCAGCAGGACCCAAGGCAGGATCATGTCCTGCTGGTTGCGCCCGCTCCATTCAAAGACCGACAGGGCGACCGGGTCGGCCCCGGACAACAGCGCGGCCTGCACCTCGGACGCAACCAGCGCCTGGGCCAGGCCCTGCCGTTGCAACCGGTCCTCGGTCGGATCGACCGAGGCCGAAATATCCAGCGCCAGCAGCAAGGCCAGCCGACAGGAAGCTGCCAACGCCGGGGCTGGCGCCGCCAGCGCGCCAAGGGTCAATGCAAGGGCTGCGACCCTTACCAATGCCCGACACTGGGCATCGACGCCCAAGGTTCGGCCTTGGGCAGCGGATCGCCGATCTGCAGGAATTCGATGGAAATGTTGTCGGGCGACCGGACAAAGGCCATCCGCCCATCGCGGGGCGGGCGGTTGATCGTCACGCCATTGTCCATCAGGTGCTGGCACATGTCGTAGATGTTCTCGACGCCATAGGCGACATGGCCGAAATGCCGCCCGTCGCTGGGCAACCCGTCATCGCCGTCCCAGTTGTAGGTCAGCTCGATCGGGCAGTCTTCCTGACCCTCGGGGGCCATGAAGATCAGGGTGAAACGCCCTTCGGCGCTGTCGAAATGCCGGGTCTTCTTCAGTCCCAAGAGTTCATAAAAGGCCATGGATTTTTCAAGGTCCTTCACGCGCACCATGGTGTGCAGATAGCGGATTTTCATAAGCGCCCTCGCGTTTGTTCAGAATTTCGATTCGATGCCTATTGATAGCGCGGTTGAGCGGGTTTCAAACCGGCTGATGTTCGATGTTGTGCGTTGCGCGATCAGACTGATGCGCGGCACGAACCCGGCATAACCGATTTCCGTCAGCGTCACATCCAGCGCGGCAAAGACCGCGTCATCCTGCCGCCCGTCGGGGACCGTGAAAGGCCCGATGAAATAACTGGGAAAATCGCTGTTGCGCGCGCCGACCGTCAGGCGCAGATCGACCGGCCCGGTGATATCGCCAAAGCCATAGCTGACAAAGGCCGCGCGATGGGTTGCGGTCACATTGCCGCGATCACTATCGGCGTGATCCAGCACCACCCCGAAGGCCAAACTGCGTCCGCCGTCCAGCTGGGTGGTCAGGTCGCTGCGCAACTGCAGGTGAACGGAGTTGGGAAAGGCCGAAATGGCATCCTCGCGCCATTCATGGCTGGCTTGCAGGCGCAACTGCGTCGCGGGCCCGATGGGCACCGTGCGGCTGATCCCCAGTTTCGCATAGTCATAGGCCAGATCGCCGCCCGACCAGACCTGCCCGATGACTACCGACCCGCCCCAGACACCGGTGGGCTGTGGCCCGGCACTGGCAAGGCGTTGATGGGTCAGCCCGATTTCGACCAGAGTGTCCGACAGATCCTCGCCCGACACGGTGGGGGCGGCGGCCTCGGCGTCTGATGACAGGTCCACCCGTCTGGTGCTGATCTGGCCGACCAGATGTGTGGCGGAGCGATCATCCTGCGACAGCCGGTAGCGGGTTGCGGCCTCCACCCGCAGGACCGTGCCGGACAATGCCATGGCGCTGGCCGAATGGGTGCCATAGAACGGCAGGCCATCGACGATCAGATAGGGATTTTCGGTGCCGGAGTTCACGTTGTCGGAAGGCTGCACCGTCATTATCAGCCGGGTATTCCACGGGTTGGCGGCGCGGACACGTTTGAAATCTGCCACGGCCTGATCATGCAGGCGATCCGTGGGGGCCGGACCCAGCGAACGGCGCAGCCAGTATTGTGCCAGCCCGAACTGTCCCCCGGCATAGGCATTGCGCGCCGCGACCTGCGCGGCGAAAAACCGGTCGGGTTTGGCGTGGGCCACTTGAAACGCCTTGGCCGCCGCGCGCCGGCCATCGCGGTGCCGGCCCTGCGCCTCCAGCCCCTGCGCCAGCAGCAACAGCGTGTTCACATCCTTTGGATCGGCCTGAAGCAAGCCATGGGCCAGCGTGACAGTGACACGCGGATTGCCGTCCGCCAGTGCCTGATGGGCGATGATGCGGGCCTGCGGCAGGGTCAGCGACACTGGTTCGTCGGCAAAGGCCGGCACACCTGTCCAGCCCAGCCCCGCCGCCAGCGCCGCAACCAGCGCCAGACCGCGCATGCTC
>JBGSJU010000437.1:0-1670 GCA_041741655.1 Rhodobacterales bacterium | reverse complement strand
CCCATCGCGCCGCCCGCGCCGCCGGGGTTGCGCGCGGATTCCGTCATCGCCTCGGACGCGCTGTATTGGGCATAGCGGGACAGATCGCCCGCCACCCCCATCGAGGTGCGCTTGTCCAGCGCGCGTTCGACCGCTTCGGGCAGCGAGATATTCTCGACATACAGTTCCGGCAGCGAAATCCCGTAGGCGGCCAGCGTCGGTTCGATCCGCTTGGCCACCAGCGCGCCCAGTTCGGCGGTGTTGGCCGCCATGTCCAGCACCGGGATGCCCGACGCCGCGATCACGCGGGAAAATTCCTGCACGATGATGTTGCGGATCTGATAGCTGATTTCATTCATTGTGAATTCGCCATCCGTGCCGACGATTTCCAGCATGAACTTGCCGGGGTCCGTCACTCGCACAGTATAGGTGCCAAAGGCGCGCAGCCGCACCGGGCCGAATTCCGGGTCACGGCAGATGATCGGGTTCTTCGTGCCCCATTTCAGGTTGGAAAACCGCGTGGTGGCGACGAAGTAAATCTCGGATTTGAACGGCGACCGGAACCCGTGATCCCAATGCTGCAGCGAGGTCATCACCGGCATGTTGTTGGTTTCCAGCATGTAAAGCCCCGGCGTGAACACATCTGCCAGTTGGCCTTCGTGGATGAACACCGCCGCCTGCCCCTCGCGCACGGTCAGCTTCGCGCCATACTTGATCTCGTGGCCGGCGCGTTCGAACCGCCAGACCATGGTGTCGCGTGTGTCGTCGGTCCAGTGGATGACGTCGATGAACTGGCCGGAAAGAAAGTCGAAAATGCCCATGGCGGGTCTCCTTCAGGGAACGCGGGTCAGCTTGCGCCACCAACCCGTTCAGTTGCAATCTGCAGCACCAGCGGGCGCGCGGCGGCAAGCGTCAGGCCGGGTGCAAGGCGGCGGTCATAAAGCATTTGCAGGAACACCTCGTCCTGCGCGGTCAGCAGCGCGAATTCGTCGTCATCGTTGAAGATCGACGGCCGCGCGGTGGGGCTGTCATTGGCCAGCCCCAGCCCCTGCGCCAGTTCCTCGTGCACGCAGGACCGGCGCATCAGGTCGGGATGTTCGGTGCGGATCACCGCGATGGCCCGGGTATAGACCTGATCGTTTGCGGCATCCGAAAATGCCATGACAAGGCAATGGATGGTGCGCGGCAGCTGTTGCAGCAACGCCAGCGACGCGCGATCGATATTGGGCACCAGATCCGTGACACGCGCCAGCATCTGGTCGCGGTCATCCTCGCCCATGAACAGGACGTGATAATTCGCGGTGGACGGATCGGCCATGGTCATCGGATGGCTGGTCAGCCGCGCCAACCGGGTGACATAGGACGCAACGACCTGCCGGTCCGGCGCTTGCCGCACGGACGGGACCGTTGCGCCGAATTCGACGGAGAATCGCACCGGCGCCACCCAGCGGCGCAAGGCACCGGCGCGACCCGAGGCGACGGACAACCCGCCGCCACGTTCATATTCGTCGAAGAACGCGATGCGTTCGAAATTGCGCGCCACCATTTCGGCGTCAAACGGCGTGTCCGGCCCGCCGCCATCGGTGCGCATCAGGCCCTGCGCCAGCAGGTCGGACTGCACATTGGCATAATAGGCCCGCATCGCCTGACTTTCCGCCGAAGCAACAGGTGGCGGCGCGTCGATGCGCGGC
>JBGSJU010000436.1:0-3109 GCA_041741655.1 Rhodobacterales bacterium | reverse complement strand
GCACCGGCGACAGCGGATGGTCGCGCGCGTCGGGCCGGCTTTCGGCAAACCGGGGCAGCGGGCCAGGGACAATCCCGGCGTAATCGGGCAGCGCAGCAACCCCCGCACCCGGCATGTCGGGCAGGATATCGGCCAGCCGCGATCCGTCCGGCAACATCAAGGACAGCCGCGCGCGCAGCACCTCGGCCTCGATCCCGCCCATCAGTTGCAGGGCCATCACCTTCAGGATGGCGATGCTGTCGGCAGGGGTCCATGGCGCGATGGGCTGGTTGAACAGGAACATCTCGGGCGCGCCACGCCCCAGCGCGCGGTCGCCCACTTCGGCAATCCGCGCGTTCACCCCCGCGGCATAGGCCAGCAACAGCGTCTGGGTGCGCGCATCCTGCGCCTGCACCGACCGTTGCGCCGCGGAATACAGGTCCAGCCGGCGGACCAGCTTGTCGATCTGCAGGGTGCGCGGGCCGAACACCTCGGACAGGCGGCCCTGGATGGTGCGGCGCAGCATCATCATCTGCCAGAACCGGTCCTGCGCATGGGCATAGCCGAGCCCATACATCACGTCGGCGTCCGACTGGCCGAACACATGCGGCACATTGGCATTGTCGCGCACGATTTCCACCGGCGCGCCCAGACCGGGGCCGGCGACCGTGGCAGTGTAGTCCGGCAGCGACCGGGTGGCGAAGTAATAGACCAAGGCCATGACCGCCACGCCCAGCACGATCAGCCCGGTTGCGATGCGGACCAGCCAGCGAAACACCGTCAGCATCGCGGTCTCCTTAGCCCTTGCGCTTGGCCCCCTGACTAGCGACAAATCGGAGCCAAGACAAATGGTCAGAGACAAATGGTCAAAGGGGACAAGGCGATGGCAAAGGTGGCGTTTCTGGGGCTGGGTGTGATGGGGTTCCCGATGGCGGGGCATCTGGCGGCCAAGGGCCATCAGGTGACCGTTTACAACCGCACCCCGGCCAAGGCCGAAGCCTGGGTCGCCAAGCATGGCGGCGCGATGGCGGCGACCCCGCGTGCGGCCGCGACAGGGGCGGATTTCGTAATGGCTTGCGTTGGCAATGATGACGACCTGTGCGCGGTCTGCACCGGGCCCTTGGGAGCGTTCGCCGACATGGATGCGGGCACCGTGTTTGTCGATCACACCACGGTCTCGGCCAAAGTGACCCGCGACATGGCCGCCGAGGCCGCCGCGCAAGGCATCGGCTTTGTCGATGCACCGGTGTCGGGCGGGCAGGCGGGGGCGGAGAACGGCGTGTTGTCGGTGATGTGCGGTGGGTCCGAAGATCACTATGCCCGCGCCGAACCGGTGATTGCCGCCTATGCCCGGATCTGCCGCCGCATCGGCGACACGGGGTCAGGCCAGATGGCCAAGATGTGCAACCAGATCGCCATCGCAGGGCTGGTGCAGGGGTTGGCGGAAGCGTTGCATTTCGCCGAAAAGGCGGGGCTTGACGGCACAAAGGTGGTCGAGGTGATCAGTCAGGGCGCGGCGGGCAGCTGGCAGATGGCGAACCGGTCGCCCACCATGCTGGCGGACAAGTTCGATTTCGGCTTTGCCGTCGATTGGATGCGCAAGGATCTGGGCATCTGTCTGGACACCGCGGATGAAACCGGCGCGACGCTGCCAGTCACCGCACTCGTCGATCAATTCTACAAGGATGTGCAGCGGATGGGCGGCGGGCGCTGGGATACCTCATCGCTGATCCGGCGGCTGCGTGCGGCGGATGCACCCAAGGTTTAAGTGGCAACGTAACGGTCGCGGCGGTGGTTCATCGCGATCATCAGGTTGATCACCAGCGACCCGATGGCCGAAATGGCCACCACCTGCGCGTCGCGCACCAGCAGCGCGAGCGCAAACACCATCACATCGAACCCCAGTTGCGCCCATCCCGCCCGGAGGCCGGTCCGGTCCTGCAACCACAGCGCCATGATGCCGACCCCACCCAGCGACGCACCGTGCCGGAACAGCGCCAGCAGCGCCGACCCCGACACCAGCCCGAACAGCACCGCGCCGAACACCGGGTCCAACTGGTCAAACGTGACGACGCGCGGCATCAGGGTCGCCAGCACCGACACGGCCCCCACGGCAATGAAGGTCTTGATGACAAAGGCTAGCCCCATGCGCCGATAGCCGAACCAGTAGAACGGCAGGTTGATGGCAAAGAACACCGCGCCAAAACTCCACCCCGTCGCATAGCTGATCAGCACGGCAAGACCCGCCGTCTGCCCGGTGACCAGCCCCAGATGGGTCAGGATCACCATGCCAAAGGCCGCCATGGTGCTGCCATAGGCCAGCCCCTGCGCGTCATCGAGCAGGCTGTGGCGCAGAGTGGTGGTTTCGGCGGTGGTTTCGGCAGTGGTTTCGGGGGTGGTCATGCGGCGGCTCCGATCCTTTGCCGCGTCATCGCGCGGCGCGCCCGAAACGGCAAGCGGTGGCGTGCCGATGCACCGCAAAGGGCAGGTTTCCCATGCTTTGCCGCCTGCGGAATTTGCGGTATGACGGTTTGGTAACGGGTCCGTCGCAGAATCGGCCCGGCAAGAGGCAGAGCGAGGCAGAAAATACCATGTGCAGATGGGCGGCCTATCATGGCGAACCGATATTCCTGTCCGAGGTCGTCAGCGACCCGGCGCATTCACTGATCGCGCAAAGCCATTGCGCCACGCAATGCCACACCGCCACCAACGCCGACGGGTTCGGCATTGCGTGGTATGACCGGCGGCCAGAACCCGGGCTTTATCGTGACATCTACCCGGCGTGGTCCGACCCCAACCTGCGGTCGTTGGCTTGCCAAGTGCAGTCACGGCTGTTTCTGGCGCATGTGCGCGCGTCCACCGGTACCGCGACCAGCCGCAACAACTGCCACCCCTTCGTGTCGGGGCGGTGGTCCTTCATGCACAACGGGCAGGTTGGCGGGTTCGATGCATTCCGCAAATCCGCCGACATGATGATACCCGATGCGCTTTATGCCCATCGCAAGGGCGCAACCGACAGCGAGGCGCTGTTTCTGGTCGCCTTGGGTCTGGGTCTGGACCGCGATCCCAAGGGCGCGCTTGAACGCGCCACGGCAGCCTTCGAAACCCGCGCGCGGGCGGCGGGTGCGGC
>JBGSJU010000435.1:0-3952 GCA_041741655.1 Rhodobacterales bacterium | reverse complement strand
GGTGAATGGCGGCTACCCGCTCGAGGCGCTTAAAGGTAGCTGAGGTCGGCGTATCCAGCGCTCCGCGAACCCGCCCATCGTCGCGCGAATCCGGTCGTCGAGTCGCGCCGCGACCTCGGTCGCGCTGGCGACGGACAACTGCACCAGCGTGTCCAGCGTGCGCAACGCCTCGTTATGCGTCAGGTGCTTCTGGGCCTGCGCGGGCATGATGTAGGGCAGCGAAAGCAAGGTCGATTGGTCTGACATGGGGCCCCCGGGGTATGTCCTGCGATACGCGCAGGCTTGGCCACGGCGGTTGCCAAATGCCTAACGCGGCGGTCGCTCCGACTGCGCCCGGGCCAAATCCCGCCGCATGGTCTTGACAGGATGCGCGCGCTGCAAGAAGTGCTGTGCAGCGCGGTCGGTCACGTGATTGGCGCTGGCGAAACGGCCCCTGATACGGCGGAAACCCGATGCTTGAAAATTCGACAATCCTGATCACCGGCGGCACCGGGTCGTTCGGCAACGCCTTTGTCCCGATGACGCTGGCCCGACATAACCCGAAAAAGATCATCATCCTTTCCCGGGACGAGATGAAGCAATGGGAAATGGCCAAGAAATTCGACGGCGAATCGCGCCTGCGGTTTTTCATCGGTGATGTACGCGACCGCGACCGGCTGTATCGCGCGCTGGACGGGGTGGATTATGTGGTCCACGCGGCGGCGACGAAAATCGTGCCAACGGCCGAATACAATCCGTTCGAATGCATCAAGACCAACGTGATGGGCGCGATGAACCTGATCGACGCCTGCATCGACAAGGGCGTGAAAAAGGTCGTCGCCCTGTCCACCGACAAGGCGTCCAGCCCGATCAACCTGTATGGCGCGTCGAAACTGGCGTCGGACAAGCTGTTTGTTGCCGGTAACTCCTATTCCGGCGAACATCGCACCCGGTTTTCGGTAGTGCGTTACGGCAACGTGATGGGGTCGCGCGGGTCGGTCATTCCGTTCTTCATGTCGATCCGCGACACTGGCGTGCTGCCGATCACCGACCCGCGCATGACGCGGTTCATGATCAGTCTGGAACAGGGCGTTGATCTGGTCTGGCATGCCTTTGCCGACATGGTGGGTGGCGAGATCTACGTGAAGAAGATCCCTTCGATGAAGGTCACCGATGTGGCCCGCGTAATCGCGCCTGACGCGCGGCAGGACATCGTCGGCATCCGCCCCGGCGAAAAGGTGCACGAACAGATGGTCGGCATCGAAGACGCGCCCTACACCTATGAATACGCGGAACATTTCAAGATTCTGCCCGCGATCCACAACTGGTCCATCGACCCGTATCGGATCAAGGATGGCACCCCGGTTGCCGAGGATTTCGTCTATTCCAGCGACAACAATACCGACTGGATGACGGATGACGCGCTGCGCGTCTGGATCGACGCCAACCGCGACAAGATCGGCGCGATCTGACCCCGAAAGGTGCCCGCCATGCGTGTCTACATCACCGGATCGGCGGGTTTCATCGGGTTTCATCTGGCACGCTTGCTGCTGGCCGAAGGCGCCACGGTGCACGGGTTTGACGCGATGACGGATTACTACGACGTCACCCTGAAACACCGTCGCCACGCCATGCTGTCGCAGATGCCGGGGTTCACCGCGACCGAGGCCTGGCTGGAAGATGATGCGCGGGTGATGCAGACCGTGCGCGATTTCGCCCCCGATGTGATCGTGCATCTGGGCGCGCAGGCCGGCGTGCGCTATTCGATCGAAAACCCCCGCGCCTATCTGAACGCCAACCTGATCGGCACCTTCAACGTGATGGAGGCGGCGCGCGACGCGGGTGTGCGGCATCTGTTGATGGCGTCCACATCGTCGGTTTATGGCGCGAACACCGACATGCCCTATGCCGAGACGCACAAGGCCGACACGCCGATGACGTTCTACGCCGCCACCAAGAAGGCGACCGAGGCGATGGGTCATTCCTATGCCCATCTGTGGAACCTGCCGGTGACGATGTTCCGGTTCTTCACCGTCTAT
This sequence comes from Rhodobacterales bacterium, assembly GCA_041741655.1. GTDB lineage: Bacteria > Pseudomonadota > Alphaproteobacteria > Rhodobacterales > Rhodobacteraceae > UBA9554. The sequence goes on along the minus strand of JBGSJU010000435.1, from coordinate 1,934 downwards.
GGCCCCTGGGGCCGGCCCGACATGGCGTATTTCAAGTTTGTCGAGGCGATTTTGGCGGGCCGGCCCATCGACATCTACAATCACGGCGAGATGTATCGCGATTTCACCTATGTCGATGATCTGGTGCGCGGCATTCGGTTGTTGATCGACGCTGCGCCGGTGCGGCCGGTGGATGGCGTGGTGTCCGCGGGGGACAGCCTGTCACCGGTCGCCCCCTATCGCATCGTCAACATCGGCAATTCCGACAAGGTGCGCCTGCTGGATTTCATTGCAGCGATCGAGGACAGCTTGGGTCAGAAGGCGATCCGCAACTTGATGCCGATGCAGATGGGCGATGTGCCGGCCACATGGGCCGATGCGACGCTGTTGCAGACGCTGACCGGCTATCGTCCGCAGACCGATTTCCGCGATGGCGTCGCCCGGTTCGTGGCGTGGTATCGCGACTATTACGACAAGTGACCGCATCAGCGGGTCCTGGGCGCAGGACTCAGGAAAGGGCCTAGCCGATGTCATAGGCGACCGTGCCGATCCGCAACCAGATCGCGGTCTGGTCCGCGCCATCAATCAAAGCCCTCAGGATCTGTCCCGTCGGGCGATGGATCACGAACGCCTCGGCCACCCCGCTGACCCCGGCGCCAAGGGTTTCGGAACAATTCACCCGGAAATCCCCCGGCGTTACGGCCGCGCCGGTGCCGCCATTCAACCGGTCGGACCCGAACCCGCCGTTCAGGATGTCAGCGCCAGTGCCACCTTCCAGAACATCGCCGCCCGGCGTGCCGTCGCGCACCAGACCGGTTGCCACCGGCAATCCCGCCGTGGTGCCGCCGCGAAACTCCCTTTGCCACAGCCCTGACGCCCCGCCAGTGCCGACCCGGCTGTCCAGTATCAGCGCCGGCCCAAGGTCCATCCATGGGCCCGGTCGCGTGCCTGTCAGGAACGCCAAGGCGCCACCATTGTCATCCGCGCCGCCGCGATCGGCAATCTGCACCTGAAACAGGTTCGTGACCGTCGCATCATAGCGATAGCGTCCCATATCGCCCCCGGTTCATTGCCAAGGGTTTGACGAAATATCCCCGCGTCCTCTGCCGATGCGGCAAGCCCGAACCGGAAAGCAAGCCCGCGCGCTGCATCTGGCCAACGCGGGCCTGTCCGTTAGACTGTGCCGGCACAACAGGAGAACCGCAGATGGACGAAGCACTGTTCAAAAAAGGTCTGGCCCAACGCAAGGCGACACTGGGCGATGCCTATGTGTCGGCAAATCTGGCCGCCGCCGATGATTTCACCCGCCCGTTTCAGGAAGCGATGACGGCATGGTGCTGGGGCTTTGGCTGGGGCGATGACGCGATCGACGCCAAGACGCGCAGCCTGATGAACCTGTCGATGCTGGGCGCATTGGGCAAGATGCACGAATGGGAAATCCATTGCCGGGGCGCGATCCGCAATGGGGTCACACCCGATCAGATCCGCGCTGCGATCCACGTGGTGGGCATCTATTGCGGCGTGCCGCAGGCACTGGAATGTTTCCGTGTTGCCCGCAAGGTGCTGACCGAAGAAGGCCTGCTTTAACGGCTTGCCACCGGCAGGGTAAAGGCGTGGCGTCCCGGCGTCATGCCCTTGGGCGCGGCGGGAAACCGCGCGCGCCCGACCGCCGAAAGTGCCGCCTGATCCAGCACGGCATGGCCTGACGAACGCGCGACCCGCGCGGACACCAGACGGCCTGTCGTGTCGATGTTCAGGGAAAGCGTCACCGTGCCCTTCGGCATGTCGCGTCCGCGCACCGATTGCCGCGCCAACGCCGCCATGATGCCTTTGCCCCAACTGGCCAACAGCGCCTTTGATGACGACCCGCCTTGGTGTTGGGCCTTGGCGGCCGAACCGGACGGGCCGGACTGCGGCGCAGCGGTGGGCGGCGCTTTGGCGGCCAGTTTCGGTGG
>JBGSJU010000434.1:0-4575 GCA_041741655.1 Rhodobacterales bacterium | reverse complement strand
TCAGCCAGTCGCGGCTGGACAGCAACCGCGCCACCTGCCCGTGCAGGTCACCCGGCGCCAGAGGATCGAACCCCACGAACACCGACACCAGCGCCGCGGTGCAATCGGTGACCCCCGGCCAGTTCGCATGGTCAACTGCCGCCCGAAACGCCAGCGCGGCGCGATTGGCGGGCTCTGTCAATACGGGGGCGAATTGAACTACCAACCCACCCAGTCCGGTGGGCATTATCCTTGGGTAGTTCCGGGTCATGGCGGGTGCTTTTTCATCCCTCCGACCTTGCAGAAGGCGCGCGGGGCATGTCAACTCGCACAACCGCACGAAAGCGCCACTCCAGACCCCGGAACGATCATCGGCATGCCGCCATCCATGACCCCGCAAGACCGCGATTTCATCGTGCAACTTACCCGAGATGTCGCGCGGACCGAGATCCTGCCGCGCTTTCGCCGCATGGGACCCGGCGCGATCATGCAGAAATCGGGCCCGCAGGATCTGGTGACCGAAGCCGACCTTGCCGCCGAAGCCGCCCTGACCGCCGCGTTGCAGGCGCGGTTTCCGGGCGCGCTGGTGGTGGGCGAAGAGGCCGTTGCCGCCGACCCGACCCTGCGCCAGCGCATGGCCGAAGCGCCGGATGCCTTTGTGATCGACCCGGTGGACGGGACGTGGAATTTCGCCCATGGCCTGCCCTGTTTCGGCGTCATCATCGCGCGGCTGTCGCATGGCGTGCCGGTCTATGGCCTGATCCTTGATCCGATTTCCGATGACTGGGTCACGGCCTGGACCGGCGGCGGGGCCTGGCTGGTGTCGGATATGGGGCAACGCGCCTTGCGGGTGCGCGATCCGGCGCCGCTGGCCTGGACCTCGGGTTATGCGGCGCCATGGTTCCTGCCTGCGCCGCAACGCCGCGCGCTGACCGCCGTGCTCTGCGACACCGAACGAGTGTTGTCTCTGCGCTGTTCGGCGCAGGAATACCGCATGCTGGCGCAGGGCCATATCGGCTATGCGCTGTCGGCGATGCTGCACCCCTGGGACCATGCGGCCGGCGTGCTGATCGTGACCGAGGCCGGCGGGCATGTGCGGTTTCTGGACGGCGCGACCTATACGGCCACCCGCACCGACGGCCATCTGCTGACCGCACCCGATCCCGCCACATGGGAGGCGCTGTGTTCCCGGATCGCGCCCGTTCTGGCGTGATGGGTTGGCCTGACGGGCTGGACGCAGGGCACGCCCCGATCCATGCTGCATGAAATAGGAGCACGCCATGAAGGACACCACCGCCCCCACCCCGCGCGATACCGGATTTTTCTGGGATGAACGCTGTTTCTGGCATGGCGGCGGCGACTACGCGCTGACGCTGCCGCTTGGGGGGCCATATGGCGGCCTCGTGCAGCCGCTGGCGGCCGGGGGCCTGCCGGAAAACCCCGAAACCAAGCGCCGTCTGCGCAACCTGATCGAGGTGACAGGGCTGGCGCGCGATCTGACGCTGGCCTCGGCCGATCCGGCGACATGGGAAGATCTGGCGCGGGTACATCCGGAGACGTATCTGACCGCGTTCAAGGCGATGTCGGACGCATCGGGTGGCGAACTGGGCCTGCGCACACCGTTCCTGAAGGGCGGGTTCGATCTGGCGGCCCTGTCGGCGGGGCTGGCCAAGGCCGCGGTTCTGGCAGTGATGCAGGGCCGGTTGCGCAACGCCTATGCGCTGTCGCGCCCGCCGGGGCATCATTGCACCGCCGACTGGCCGAACGGATTCTGCCTGATCAACAACATCGCGGTGGCGATCGCGGCGGCGCGGGCGGCGGGGCTGGGGACGCGGTTCGCGGTGGTGGATTGGGACGTGCACCATGGCAATGGCACCGAGGCGATTTTCTATGACCGCGATGACGTGCTGACGATCTCGCTGCATCAGGACCGCAACTATCCGTTGGATACCGGCGCGGTGGCGGACCGGGGGCGCGGCGCAGGGGTGGGATACAACATCAACGTGCCGTTGCCGCCCGGCACCGGGCATGTCGGCTACCTTGACGCGATGGACCGCATCGTGATCCCGGCGCTGGACCGGTTCCGGCCCGACGCGATCATCGTCGCCTGCGGGTTCGATGCGGGGGCGTTCGATCCGCTGGCGCGGATGCTGTGCACCGCGGCCACCTTCCGCGCGCTGACCGACCGGGTGATTGCGGCGGCAGACCGGCTGAGCGCCGGGCGGTTGGTGCTGGTGCATGAGGGTGGGTATTCCGAAGCCTATGTGCCGTTCTGCGGCCACGCGGTGCTGGAGGCGCTGTCAGGGTCAGCCATCACCGCACCGGACCCGATGGCGGCCACGCTGGAGAAACGCCAACCGGATGCGCGGTTCAATGCCTTCGTGGCGGGTCTGGTCAGCGAGATGGCGGCGGCGCACGGGGTGGCGGGCTAGGAGGGGGGCCAGCCCCCCACCCTGCGGGCCCCCCCGGGATATTTTCGAACCAGAGAAGCCGGGACGGTCAGACCGCCTGCCCCTAGACGGTCTGGCCCGCGTCCAGTTTCGCCAGCAAGGTTTCCGCCTCGGAGATTACGGTGGCGCGGTGGGTGGCGTCTATCTTGTCCCATGTGCGATACATCGGCGCCATGCGGGGGTTTTTCTGGAACGCATCGCGGTGGCGGATCAGGAATTGCCAATACAGCAGGTTGAACGGGCAGGCCTGTGGGCCCGTGCGGTCCTTGACCTTGTAGGCGCAGCCCTTGCAGTAATCCGACATGCGGTCGATGTAGGCGCCAGACGAAACATAGGGTTTCGATCCCAACAGGCCCCCGTCCGCGAACTGGCTCATGCCCAGCACGTTGGGCGCCTCGACCCATTCGACCGCGTCGATGTAGACCGACAGATACCAGTCATGCACATGGGCCGGGTCCACACCCGCCAGCAGCGCGAAATTGCCCGTGACCATCAGGCGCTGGATATGGTGCGCATAGGCCAGATCGCGGGTCTGCGCGACCGCCGCCTTGACGCAGGCCATTTTCGTCGCCCCGCCCCAATAGGCGGGCGGCAGGGCGCGGGCGTGGTCCAGCGCGTTGCGGGTCAGGTAGTCTGGCCCTTCCAGTGCCCAGATGCCGCGGATGTATTCGCGCCAGCCGATGATCTGGCGGATGAAGCCTTCGGCGGAGTTGATCGACACCTTTCCGGCGCGCCACGCCTGTTCGACGCGCTGGCAGACCTCCAACGGACCCAAGAGGCCGAGGTTCAGGTAAGGCGACAACAGCGCGTGATGCAGCGTCGCGTCGCCCGCCAGCATCGCGTCCTGCGTCGCGCCGAAATCAGCCAGATGCTGCGTGACGAAGTGGTCCAGCGCGCGCAGCGCATCGGCGCGGGTCACGGCCCAGCCAAAGGGGCGCAGGGTGCCGAAATGGTCGGGGAACCGCGCCGCGACCAGATCGAGAACCTGTTCGGTGATCGTATCCGGCGTGAACCGCAGGGGCGGGACACGTAGCAGGTCGGGTTCGGCCCGGCCGCGATTGTCATGGTCATAGTTCCACTGGCCACCTGCCGGTTGGTCGCCTTCCATCATCAACCCGGTCTTGCGGCGCATGTCGCGGTAGAACCATTCCATCCTGAGCTGTTTACGCCCGTCCGCCCATTGCGCGAAATCGGCATGGCTGGCGATGAAACGGTCATCAGGCAGCAGCGTGACATCCAGCGGCAGGTCCACCAGCATCTGATGCAGCCGCCAGTCGCCGGGTTGGGTGGCGATGACGCGGGACGCGCCATGTTCGGCGGCGCGGCGCAAGAGTTCGCCGGCGATGGTCTGGCTGTTGTCCGGGTCGTCCAGCCGGGAATAGGCCACGGTCCAGCCTGCCGCGCGCAGATCATCCGCGAAATGCCGCATCGCGGACAGAAACAGCGCGATCTTCTGCGGATGATGGCGCGGCGTTACGCCCTCGGCCATCGCCTCGGCCATCACCACCACATCGCGGGTGGGGTCGGCGGCGCGCAGGGCAGCCACGTCAGGCGTGAGTTGATCGCCCAGCACCAGCACAAGGTTCACCATGGGACCGTCGCACCCTGCCAGTCGAAGAACCCGCCGGTGTCCGCAGGCGTCAGCCCATCGATCACCGTCAGCAGATGTGCTGCGGCCTCTGCTGCGGGGACGGCCGGGTGGCGGCCCAGGTATTTCCCGGTAAATCGCGTCTGCACCGTGCCCGGATGCAGCGCCACGCAGATCGCCTGGGGATGGCCGCGCGCCAGTTCGATGGCAGTGGTGTGGATCACCTGGTTCAAGGCGGCCTTGGCGGCACGGTAGCTGACCCAGCCGCCCAGCCGGTTGTCACCGATCGACCCCACCCGCGCCGACAGCGCCGCAAAGACTGCGCGCCGATCGCGCGGCAGCAGACGCAGCCCGTGTTTCAGCACCAGCGCCGGCCCCAGCGCATTCAGCGCCATCTGCGCCATGAACGCCGCCGGTTCCAGCGATTTCAGCGTCTTTTCCGGAACATGCCCCGCGATTTCCAGCGCCCCGGTGGCCACGAGGATCGCATCGAACGGACCGTCCAACGCGCCCAGCGCCGCAGCGATCGACGCCTCGTCGGTCACATCCAGCCCGCAG
>JBGSJU010000433.1:0-2655 GCA_041741655.1 Rhodobacterales bacterium | reverse complement strand
TTGCGACGGGGCGCGGTCGCCTTGCGACAGGGCGCGGTCGCCTTGCGACGGGGCGCGGTCGCCGGCTACGGGTCCATCCGTGTCGTTCTTGCCATCGCTGACTGTCATCGCTGCCCCCGCTGGTCTGCGGCAACAGATAGGCAAATGGCCGCGTCCGGTCCAGTCACCCGACGTCAGCAGCCACCATCAGGCCCCGATGGCAAGCCGCCGCGGCTCTACCTGCGGCGACGGATCGCGCAGCACATAGCCACGGCCCCAGACCGTTTCGATATAATTGTCGCCATCCGTGGCCTGCGCCAGCTTCTTGCGCAGCTTGCAGATGAACACATCGATGATCTTCAGTTCCGGTTCGTCCATGCCGCCATAGAGGTGATTGAGGAACATTTCCTTGGTCAGCGTCGTGCCCTTGCGCAGCGACAACAGTTCCAGCATCTGGTATTCTTTGCCGGTCAGGTGCACCGGCAGGCCCGCCGCTTCGACCGTCTTGGCATCCAGATTGACCGCCACCTTGCCGGTGCGAATCACCGATTGGCTATGGCCTTTCGACCGGCGGATGATGGCATGAATGCGGGCCACCAGTTCGTCGCGGTGAAACGGTTTGGTCAGGTAATCATCCGCACCGTAGCCGAACCCCTTGACCTTGTTGTCGGTGTCGTCGGCCCCCGACAGGATCAGGATCGGCGTTTCCACCCGGGCGATCCGCAATTGGCGCAGCACGTCATGGCCGTGCATGTCCGGCAATCCCAGATCAAGCAGGATCAGGTCATAGTCATAGAGCTTTGCCAGATCGATGCCTTCTTCGCCCAGATCGGTGGTGTAGACGTTCAGGTTGGCATGGCTCAGCATCATCTCGATGCTTTTGGCGGTCGCGGGATCGTCTTCGACAAGCAGGATGCGCATAAGCATTTTCTCCGAAATCAACACCTGTGGTGATAGTGCGGCAAAATAGTTAACCACATGTTACCCGGTTCTAGATCGAGCGCAACTCCTCTTTAGGTTGTTTTGAGGCCCGCCAACCGCAGTCCGGCTCGGGCGTGATGCGACCTGCGTCAATCAGACTGCTGCGCCCCCGCGACCCGCCGCACCGTCGCCTTCAGGGCCTCGGGTCCGAATTCGGTAATCGCCACAACCCATTCAGCAAATTCCTCGGCGGACAGGGCATAGCGTTCAAGGGCTTCATCCTGGGTCAGCAGGCCATACAACACGCCACGCACCACGGCGGCCTTGCGCGACGCGACCCAGCGTCGGGTGTCACGTGGTGGCAAATCCGCGCGGGTGAATACTCGCCCATCCGGCAGGGTCACTGCGCGCGGTCCTTCGACCTTTTTCAGATACATGTCCGTTTCCCCTGGCTTGGCCCGGTCTGTCACACACAATCTGTGCGCCGAGGCTTAACGGCGGATGAAACCCGACCTTGTGGATAACGAGGATTTTCCTATATTCTGGACCATCTCAAGGACACACAACATGCCACGCGACGAGATCACCGGCCTGAATTCATTGGGGTTTCCCAAGCCCCCCGCCGAAACGCGGGTCGTTGTCGCCATGTCCGGCGGTGTTGATTCGTCCGTTGTGGCGGCGATGTTGAAGGACGATGGCTATGACGTCATCGGCGTCACGCTGCAACTTTATGACCATGGCGCGGCCCTGGCGAAAAAGGGCGCGTGCTGCGCGGGGCTGGACATTCACGATGCGCGGCGCGTGGCCGAAACCATGGGTTTTCCGCATTATGTGCTGGATTATGAAAACACCTTTCGCGCCGCTGTGATCGACGAATTCGCCGACAGCTATCTGGCGGGGGCGACGCCGGTGCCCTGCATCCGCTGCAACGAAAGGGTGAAATTCAAGGACCTGCTGGAAACCGCGCGCGATCTGGATGCCGATTGCATGGCCACCGGGCACTACATCCAACGCAAGACGGGAGCCTTCGGCCCGGAATTGCATTGCGCCGCCGATGCGGCGCGCGATCAAAGCTATTTCCTGTTTTCGACCACGCCGGATCAGTTGAATTTTCTGCGTTTTCCGCTTGGGCACCTGCCATCCAAACGCGAGACCCGGGCGCTGGCGGCGCGCTACGGCCTGTCGGTGGCAGACAAGCCCGACAGTCAGGACATCTGTTTCGTGCCGAACGGCGATTACGCCGCGGTGATCGAGAAACTGCGCCCCGGCGCGGCCGATCCCGGTGACATCGTGCATGTCGATGGCACGGTGCTGGGCACCCATCCCGGCGTGATCCATTACACCATCGGCCAAAGGCGCGGCTTGGGCATTTCCGGCCATGCCGATCCCCTGTTCGTGGTGCGGCTGGACGTGGACGCGCGCCGCGTCATCGTCGGCCCGCGCGAGATGCTGGCAACCCGGGTGATCCCGGTGCGCGAGATCAACTGGCTGGGCGATGCGCCGTTCGATAGCCGCGCCGAATGGCACCTGTCGGTCAAGATCCGGTCCACCCGCCCACCGCAGGAGGCGATCCTGCGCCCCTTGTCGGCGACAACCGCCGAAGTGACGCTGTTCTCGCCCGAAGAAGGCGTCAGCCCGGGACAGGCCTGCGTGTTCTATGAAACCGGCGGCAGCCGGATCCTTGGCGGCGGCTGGATCTGGAAGGGCTGACGGGGCGGTTCCGGGCGGGTTACGGCAACCGGGCCAGCACGGCGC
>JBGSJU010000432.1:0-2038 GCA_041741655.1 Rhodobacterales bacterium | reverse complement strand
GCCGGGCGCGGCTGGATCGGGATCACGCCGCGCAACGCGTTCGAAACCCGCGACATCACGCGCTGGCCGTTGATGCCGGCGTGGCTGGCCTTGCTGCTGGTGGCGGGATTGATCCTTGCCGGGTGGTTGCGCGAAGGACGGCGGAGCGCGTGACCGAAGCCTGATCTGTGACGCCGTGGCCGAGGTTCAGCGGGTCAGGATCACCTTGAACGGCGGGCTGACATCGCCATGGGAACAGCGCGCCCGCACCATGACCTGACGCAGCCCATCCGGCACGATCACGTCGATCAAGGACCGGGTGAAGGGCTGTTCGTCCACATGCGGATGCATCAGGGTGCGCGTGGCGATCACCTGCCCATCCGGCGTCATGACCTGCCATTGATCGGCAAAATGGTCCCATCCGCTATCGGCATGCCGCACGGTCACATCAAACCGCCAGCCCATGTTGGAACGGCTGACAGCCACGCTTTCGATGATCGCCGGATCAGCGGCGAGCGGCGTGGACAACACCAAAAAAACAAGGAATTTCTGTATCATGGCTGGGAACTAGCATCCTCTGCGGCCGCCGTCCTGTCAACTCTGCGTGTTGGGCGCGTCGGTTTCGGCCACCAGCAGGATGGCACGCGAACGTGACGCGAATTCGCGCCGCCACAACACGATCGTCGTGATCAGCGCCCCGGCGACCAGTGCAGGCGGCCCCAGCAACCACCCGCAGGCCGCCAGCGCGAAATAGACCGCCCTGAGGCCGCGATTGAAACTTTTTGCCGCGGTGATGTTGATCTCGGCGGCTTTGGCGGCGCGGGGTGCGGCGCTGGGGTCGGTGGGATCATCGGGCACGGCCGCCATCACGATGGCGCAATACCCGAACAACCGGTGCGACCAGACGAATTTCAGGAACGCATTCGACAGGAAGAACAGGATCAGCAGGACCTTCAGTTCCCAGACCACCACCGGTGCGGGCAATTGCAGGTCGGTGGCCACCCGCGCCAGTGGTGCGGCATTGCCGATCAGGGCCAGACCGCCGCCGATGGCGATCATGCTGGCCGAGGCAAAGAATGACGCGCCTTGCCGCAACGTCGCAAGGATCTGCGAATCAAAGATGCGCGGAGTGCGGTTGACCATCTGCCGCATCCATTCGCGCCGGTATTCCGCCATCAGCACTGACACCGACAGATGCGTCTTGGACGGATGTTCGATCCGCCAGCCGATGCCGACCCAGACCGCAAAGATCAGAGCCACAGCCGCCAGATCGGCCCATGTCAGTCCCAGCCACAGTAGCGTTGGCAGGGCGGACATCCCCTAGAACGACGGCTGTACCACCACCACCCACAGGATGGCGATGACGACAAGCACGCTGATTTCATTGAAGACCCGCAGATACAGGTCGGTTTCTTCGAACACGCCCTTGCGGGCGCGCAGCACCAGACGGCCGGCCCAGACATAATGCCCGGCAATCAGGGTCACGAGGCCCAGTTTCACCCAGACCCAGGTCGGGTAACCAAAGCCCCAGCCCAGCCACAGCCCGGTGGCAATCGCGATCACACCCAACCCGGCGGAAAAGCGATACAGCCGGATCGTCAGATCGCCCAAGGGGCCGAAGGCCTGCAATTGCGCCCATTCGCGCCGCCAATAGATCAGGGCGCGCGGTACGGCGAAGATCGAGGTCATCCACCCCATCACGCAGAGGATATGTATGATCTTGACCCAGTCCATGCGCGGCAAATGACAGCGTTTCGCGGACCAGCGCAAGGTGTCGCGCCTGCGGCATGAAATACTGCTAGGATTCTGGGCTGTCTGGTCATATTTTCTGACCAAAGGGGAGATTACGCCATGCAGATGCCGACGCCGAAGCCCGCGATCCTGGCCCGAAAGGCGCAGATCGTCGCCGCGTTGCGGGCCGTGCTGCCTGACGACGCGGTCATCGATGCACCGTCTGAAACCCGGGTCTATGAATGCGATGCCCTGTCGGCCTATCGCTGTGCGCCCTTGGCCGTGGTGCTGCCCGCCTCGACCGACGAGGTCGCCGCCGCCCTGCGCG
>JBGSJU010000431.1:0-4609 GCA_041741655.1 Rhodobacterales bacterium | reverse complement strand
TCGCCCACCGCCACCGGCAAGGCGCGCGGGGCCAGGTCGCGGCCCGTGATCGCGCCGACCGTGAGGGCAAAGGCCGTGCCCTGATCCACTGTTTCGGTAAGCCGTTCCGCTGTGCCGCAAAGCGCGCGGGCCAGATCGTCCAACGCCGGGTGGTCCGCCAACGGGTCCAAAGCGGCGCGCAAAAAGCAGGCATCGTTGCGCCCTGCACCATGGGTCAGGATGGTGGAAAGCCAATGTTCCAGATCTGTTGCACCCCGCACCTCATGTGATGCGATCGCCCATTCCAGCCCATGCGAATAGGCAAACCCGCCGGTGGGAAAGGCGGGTGACAGCCAATGGGTCAGTGTCAACAGCGCTGTCACAGCGGGTCGGCCGGTGGTTCGTCGTCATCGGGGTCATGATGCGGGTGGTTGTGGTGTACATGCGGTTTGCCGTCGCCATGACCGTGGTCGTGCCCCATCGGACGCCCCATGCCGTAGGCGCCCAGTTCCGGCGTGAACGGTTCGTGCCCCGCCTGCACCGTCGCGCCCAATTGCCGCAGCATCGCGTCCAGCACATGATCGGCGCGGATCACCAGCCGCGAAGCCTCGATGGCGCAGGGCGTATGGCGGTTGCCGATATGCCAGGCATAGCGCGCAAGGTCCGGTCCGGTGACCGACAGCACGGGTTCCTCCGCCGCCACCACCTGCACCGCGCGGCCATCTTCCAGTTCAAAGCCCCAGTAAAGATCCAGGTTCATCACCTCGGGCAGATCGACCATGAAGCCTTCGCCATGTGCGGTCACCAGCCGTTTGCGGCGCACCAAGCGTTCATCATAGGGTAGAACGACCACATCGTAGCAGGCGGCAGGCGCGTCGTGCAGCAGGCGGCGGGCGGGGGGCAGGTCGGTCATCGGTTTGGTCCTTCCGGGGCCTCAATACAGGAAATACCGCTGCGCCAGCGGCAATTCCGTGGCGGGTTCGCAGGTCAACAGCACGCCATCCGCACGGACCTCATACGTCTCGGGGTCCACCGCGATCTGCGGCATGGCGTCGTTCAGGCGCATGTCACGCTTCGTAACGCCCCGACAGTTTTGCACGGCCACCACATCCTTGGCGAGGCCCAGATTGTGCTTCACCCCCGCCTCCAGCCCGGCCTGTGAGACAAAGGTCACGGCGGACCGTTCCACCGCCCGGCCCATCGCGCCAAACATGGGCCGCGAATGCACCGGCTGCGGCGTGGGGATCGACGCGTTCGGATCGCCCATCTGCGCCAGCGCGATCATGCCGCCGATCAGCACCATGTCGGGCTTTGCACCAAAGAACGCGGGTGACCACAGCACAAGGTCCGCGCGCTTGCCCACCTCGACTGACCCGATTTCATGCGCCATGCCATGCACGATGGCCGGGTTGATGGTGTATTTCGCGATATAGCGCCGGGCGCGCAGGTTGTCGTTCGCGCCCTGTTCGCCATCCAGCCGCCCGCGTTGCAGCTTCATCTTGTGCGCGGTTTGCCACGTGCGGGTGATGACCTCGCCTACCCGGCCCATTGCCTGACTGTCGGAACTGATCACGCTGAAAGCGCCCATGTCGTGCAGGATATCCTCGGCGGCGATGGTTTCGCGGCGGATACGGGATTCCGCAAAGGCCACGTCCTCGGGCACGCGACGGTCCAGATGATGACACACCATCAACATATCAAGGTGTTCCTCGATGGTGTTGATGGTGTAGGGCATGGTCGGGTTGGTCGATGAGGGCAGGATGTTCAGGCTGCCCACGACCTTGATGATGTCGGGCGCGTGCCCGCCGCCCGCGCCTTCGGTGTGGAAGGCATGGATAGTGCGGCCCGCGATGGCCTTGATGGTTTCCTCGACAAAGCCGCTTTCGTTCAGCGTGTCAGTATGGATCATCACCTGAATGTCGGTCTGTTCCGCCACGCCAAGGCAGCAGTCGATGGCGGCCGGCGTGGTGCCCCAATCCTCGTGCAGTTTCAGGGCGCAGGCGCCCGCGTTCACCTGTTCCAGCAATGCGCCCGGCAGGCTGGCGTTGCCCTTGCCCGCGAAGCCGATGTTCATCGGCACGCCATCCACCGCCTGCAACATCCGCCCGATATGCCACGGCCCCGGCGTGCAGGTGGTGGCCAGCGTGCCATGCGCGGGGCCTGTGCCGCCGCCCAGCATGGTGGTCAGGCCGGAATGCAACGCATCGTCGATCTGCTGCGGGCAGATGAAATGGATATGCGCGTCGAACCCGCCCGCACACAGGATGCGGCCTTCGCCCGCGATGATCTCGGTCCCCGGGCCGACGATGATATCCACACCGGGCTGCGTGTCGGGGTTGCCGGCCTTGCCGATCGCGGCGATGCGCCCGCCCTTCAGGCCGACGTCCGCCTTGAGGATGCCGGTGTGATCGAGGATCACCGCGTTGGTGATGACCGTGTCCATCGCGCCCTCGGCGCGGGTGCGCTGCGACTGGCCCATGCCGTCGCGGATCACCTTGCCGCCGCCGAATTTCACCTCTTCACCATAGCCGCCGCGTTCGTCGATCAGGTCGCGTTCCACCTCGATCAGCAGGTCGGTATCGCCCAACCGGATGCGGTCACCTTTGGTGGGGCCGAACATGGCGGCATAGGCGGCGCGGGAAATGGACATGGGCATGGCGCGGGCTCCGGGCACGGAAGGTGGGTCACGGGATGTGGTGAAATGTCGCAGCATGAGGTTTGTCGGGTGGGACGAATCGGTTAGGCTGATCGCGTGAAACAGGGGTGTCTCGCAGGTTTCGCGGGACGGGACTAAGGAGACAGCTATGATGCGCGCGCATTTCACAACCGCCATAGTGGCGTTGACCGCCACGCTGGCGCAGGGGGAACCCACGCTGGAACGCGGCGAATATCTGGTGCGCGGGCCCGCGGGCTGCGGCAACTGCCACACGCCTTTGGGCCCGGATGGCCCCATTGTAGGGCAGGAACTGGCCGGGCGCGTAGTCGAGGACAACCCGGCCTTTCTGGCCGTGGGATACAACCTGACACCGGCCAGCCGCATCGCGGGCTGGTCGGACGCAGAACTTGTCCGTGCGATCCGCGAAGGCGTGCGGCCCGATGGCACGATCATCGGCCCGCCGATGCCCATCGGGCTTTATCGCAGGCTGTCGGATGATGACGCGATGTCGATGGTGATGTTCCTGCGCACGCTGCCCGCCGTGGCAACCACCTTGCCCAACAGCGAATACCGCATTCCGCTGCCGCCCGGCTATGGCCCGCCCCTTGCCACCGTCAGCGCGCCGCCGCAGGGCGTCAGCGTGGAATACGGTGCCTACCTTGCCGGTCCCGTGGCACATTGCATGGAATGTCACACCACCTTTGGTCCGGCCGGGCCGATGATGGACATGCATCTGGGGGCGGGCGGGTTTGCTTTTCACGGGCCGTGGGGCACCTCGATCGCGCCCAACATCACCAGCCATGCCGACGGTCTGGCCGGCTACAGCGATGCCGAAATCGCCGCGATGATCACCGCGGGCAAGCGCCCGGATGGCAGCCCGATGCTGCCCCCCATGCCCTACGGCTATCTGGCGCGGATGACGCCCGATGATCTGGCCGCCGTGATCGCGTATCTGCGCAGCCTGCCTGCGCTGCCGGATCCGGCTGGATAAGGCCATCGGCACGCTGGTCACAGCGCGCCCATCACGTCGCCGCGAAAGCCATAAACCGCCCGCGCGCCGCCAAACGGGATCAGGCGCACCTCGCGGGTCTGGCCCGGTTCAAACCGCATGGCGGTGCCGGAGGCGATATCCAGACGCCGTCCCCGCGCGGCGACGCGGTCGAAGTCCAACCCGGGGTTGGTTTCAGCGAAATGATAATGGCTGCCGACCTGCACCGGGCGGTCGCCGGTATTGGCCACCACCAGCGTGATCGCATCGGCGTCGGCGTTCAGGATCAGATCGCCCGCTGCGGTCAGGATTTCACCGGGGATCATGGTGATCCTGCCGTTTCCGGGCCACAGTCCCCATACCATGGCCCCGCCGGGCGATCACCACAAGGCTGACAGCCAGAACAACCAGTCCGGGCACGTGCCATGGGCTTGACAGGAAATGCATGGCATCGGCATGGCTATGATCGCCCGGATGGGCCAGCACCAGATCGGGCAAAAGCATCGTGATCGCAGTGTAAACGAATGTTTTCATGTGAGCTTCCATTCAGCGGATCGGGTGGTGGACAGTGACAAGTTTCGTGCCGTCGGGAAACGTCGCCTCGACCTGCACGGCTTCGATCATCTCGGGGATGCCGGGCATGCATTGATCGGCGCGGATCACGGTCGCGCCCGCCGCCATCAGGTCAGCGACCGTGCGGCCATCGCGCGCGCCTTCGACGACGTAATCGGTGATCAGGGCCACCGCCTCGGGATGGTTCAATTTCACGCCGCGCGCCAGACGCCCGCGCGCCACCATGGCGGCGAGGCTGATCAGCAGCTTGTCCTTTTCGCGGGGGGTCAGGTTCATGGCGGTCCTCAGGTCTGCCAGACGCGCGGCAACTGGCGCGGCAGGCCGTTGGTATTACACAGGTTTTCCAAAGCGCGGCGCATCAAGGCGCGCAGGGCGGGCGCGTCGGCCGTGGCCGCGCGCAGCATCAGACGGCC
>JBGSJU010000430.1:0-3921 GCA_041741655.1 Rhodobacterales bacterium | reverse complement strand
GCACCGTTCACCGGCTCGCCCGCAAAGGCGCCGTTCAGGTCGACCAGATGCAGCCAGCCACAACCGGCGGCGACAAACCGCGCCGCCTGATCGGCGGGCGCGTCGCTGAACACGGTCGCCTGCGCCATGTCGCCGCGCAACAGGCGCACGGCCTTGCCGTCCTTCAGGTCGATGGCGGGATACAGGATCATGGGCGGTCCTCCGGGGGCTGGCGCGGAAGTAGCCTTTGCCGCGCCGGGATGCAAACACCCGCCGACCGCAGGTCAGGCTTGATCAGCAGGGGGCGACACTGGCAGAATCACCGCGTCATTCCGGAGGAGGACATCATGCAAAATTTCCTGAAAACCACGCTAGCGGCGGCGGTGCTGGCCCTGACACAGGTCTTGGCGGCGGGTGCGGCGCTGGCCGATCCGGTCGAAGGGGTCTGGCAGACCCAGCCCGACGACGGCGCCTATGCCCATGTCACGATGGCTCCTTGCGGCCCGGCGCTCTGTGGCACCATCACGCGCACCTTCAACGCCAGCGGCGAATACAAATCGCCCAATATCGGCAAGCAGATCGTGCGCGAAATGGCTCCCAACGGCGCCAAAAAATACGCCGGCAAGGTCTGGCGGCCGTCGAATGACAAGATCTACATCGGCAAGATGGACCTCAGCGGCGCATCGTTGCAGCTGTCGGGCTGTGTTGCGGGTGGTCTGATCTGTTCCAAGCAGACATGGACGCGGGTGAACTGACGCGCGGGTGGCGGGGACCCGCCGGTGATCCGCGATGGTCTTGGGGTATTCACACGCGCGCACTATATCGTTTTGTAACGCAAGGAATATTGTCCGATACCGCAAGGAGATGTCCCATGAAACATGCCATCGCGATCATCGCTGCCCTGACGTTCATTCCGGTGTTCATGCCCGATGCGGCGTCCGCCGATCCGGCGGTCGGCCTGTGGCAGACCCAGCCCGACCGCAAGGACCTGACCTCGCACATCGACGTCAAACCGTGCGGTCCGGCGCTGTGCGGCACCGTGATGCGCGCCTTCGACAAGGATGGGCGCGAGGTCAAGACCGCCAATGTCGGCAAACGGCTGTTCTGGGACATGCGGCCCAAGGGCAACGGGGCCTATGACGGCGGCACGGTCGAGGTGGTGTCGATGAACCTGCGCGCCCGCGCGACAATGCAGTTGCAGGGCAACAAGCTGCGCGTCACCGGCTGCAAGGGTCCGGCCTGTTTCGGCCAGACCTGGACGCGGCTGCGCTAGCGCGCAGCGTTCAGGGCGCCCAGCCCAGGAAATTCGCGATCAGGCGCAGGCCGGTGCGCTGGCTTTTTTCCGGATGGAACTGCACGCCGACCATGTTGTCACGCCCGACAACGGCCGTGACCGCGCCGCCATAGTCCACATGCGCGATCCGCTGCACCGGATCGGCGACGCGGAAATGATAGGAATGCACGAAATAGGCGTGATCGCCGGTCGCCAGACCCGCCAGCACCGGATGGGGATGGTCGATCACCAGATTGTTCCAGCCCATATGTGGCACCTTCAGACCCGGCGCGGCGGGGATGCGGTCCACGGTGCCGCCGATCCAGTCGAAACCGGGGGTGGGTGCATATTCCAGCCCTTCGGTCGCCAGCATCTGCATGCCGATGCAGATGCCCAGGAACGGGCGGGCGCGGTGGATCACCACGTCCTCCATCGCCTCGAACACGCCACGGTGGTCGAACAGCGCGCGGCGGCAGGCCGGAAACGCGCCATCCCCGGGCAACACGATGCGGTCCGCCCTGCGGATCACGTCCGGGTCCGATGTGACCACCACGGCCCCCGCGCCGGTTTCCGCCGCCATCCGCTGGAACGCCTTTTCGGCGGAATGCAGATTGCCGCTGTCGTAATCGACGATGACCGTGGTCATGGGCTACAGCGTGCCCTTGGTGGACGGAATGTCGCCCGCCTGCCGCGGGTCCACTTCCAGCGCTGCGCGGAGGCAGCGAGCGACGGCCTTGAAACAGGCCTCGGCGATATGGTGGCTGTTCGCGCCATGGATCAGGTCCAGATGCAGGGTGATGCCGCCATGGCTGGACAGCGCCTGAAAGAATTCGCGCACCAGTTCGGTGTCGAACGTGCCGATCTTGGCGGTCGGAAAGGCCATGTCCCACACCAGAAAGGCCCGCCCTGACAGGTCCAGCGCGCAGGCCACCTGCGCGTCATCCATCGCGAGGCGGCAGTCCGCATAGCGGCTGATGCCGCGCTTGTCGCCCATGGCTTGTGACAGCGCCTGACCCAGCGCGATGCCGACATCCTCGACCGTGTGGTGGTCGTCGATATGCCGGTCGCCCGTAGCGCGCAGCGACACATCCATCAGGCTGTGCCGCGCCAACTGGTCCAGCATATGGTCGAAGAACCCCACGCCGGTTGCGATGTCGCGCTGCCCGGTGCCGTCTAGCGTCAGGGTCAGTTCGATGTCGGTTTCGGCGGTCTTGCGGGTGATCTGGGCGTGGCGCATCGTGGTCTCCTTTGGCCCGCTTATAGGCGCGGGCCGCCCGCTGCGAAAGGGGCGGGAAAGGCGGCGGGTTGCGGGGGGCGGTTTGCCGTGGCAGGCTTGCCCCGAACCAGAAGAAGGCCCGCCCGATGTCCACCTGTGTCTTTGTCCAGATCCGCTGCAAACCCGGCACCACCTACCGCGTGGCCGAAGCCATCGCTCTGAAGGAAATCCATTCCGAAATGTATTCGACCAGTGGCGATTGGGACCTGTTGATGAAGGTCTATATTCCCGCCGATCAGGACATCGGCCATTTCATCAACGAACAGATGCTGGGCATCCCCGAGATCGAACGCAGCCTGACCACGCTGACGTTCAAGGCGTTCTGACCGCGCGGGGCGGGCGGGGGGGCGCAGAGGGGCGAGAAAGCTGTGGCCAAGAAAGCTGTGGCCAAGAAAAAAGGCGCCGTTTCCGGCGCCTGTTTTCAACCCTCTCTCCTTGGCGGAGAATTTGGAGCGGGCGAAGAGATTCGAACTCTCGACCCTAACCTTGGCAAGGTTATGCTCTACCCCTGAGCTACGCCCGCATCCTTGGGTGAGGCGTGAAATAGGCAATCCGCGCCGGTGCTGCAAGAGAAAAATCGCAGGTCCGTGTCAAATCCGGTTCGCAAATCCGGTTCAGATCAGCGCCCGTTCAGATCAGAGTGTGCGCGATCAGGCCCAGCGATGCCAGCCCGATGGCGGTGAAGGTCAGCATCATGCCGATGCCGCGCGCCGGGTGCAGGTCATTGGTCCGCGTCAGGCCCCAGGCATGGGCGACACGACCGGCGACCAGAGCGAGGCCGAGCAGATGCAGGGCCAGTGCCGGTGCGCCCTGCAATTCGGCCAACGCCAGCAGGATCAGCCCCAGTGGCGCATATTCGGTGAAATTGCCGTGCGCGCGGATGGCATGGGCCAGACCGGCATCGCCGCCGTCGCCGATCGACACCTTGGCGCGCATGCGGGCGCGGATGGTCAGAACGGCGAGGGCGATCAGCATCAGGCCCAGCAGGCCGGCATAGATCGGGGTTACGGCGAGCGGCATTGCGAGGGGCATGGTCTGTCCTTTGTGGTGGCGGGGGCAGGGGGGCCGTCTGCCCCCCTCGCCCCGGACCGGGTCCGGGGCTCACCCCCCGAGGATATTTTCGAACCAGAGAAGCAGATGGCGCGGCGCATGCGTCAGTCCAGTTCCACCAGCAGATCCTTGGCATCGATTTGCGCGCCGGGTTGGGCATGCACGGCCTTGACGGTGCCGGCGCGGTCGGCATGCAGCGCGGTTTCCATTTTCATCGCCTCGATGGTCAAGAGCATGTCCCCCTCGCGGATCGCCTGACCGGGCGTGACGGCGACGGCGGCGACGATGCCGGGCATCGGGGCGCCGATATGGCCGGGGTTGGCGGGGTCGGCCTTGGGTCGGG
>JBGSJU010000429.1:0-2840 GCA_041741655.1 Rhodobacterales bacterium | reverse complement strand
GGCGTTGCGCGCCCCGGCGTTCTGTTGGCCACCCGGCCCCGCGCGCTGGTGACCGCGCCCGCCGCCGCCACGATCCGCTATCTTGGCCCGCTTCTGGACTACGGAAACGTGATCATTCTGGAACCCGGACCGGGTATTCTGATGGTGTTGGCCGGCCTTGACCTGGTTTATGGTGCCATCGGTGAAGTGGTTCCGGCCGGTGCGCCGTTGGGTCTGATGGGCGGCACACGCGCCGCTTTGGATGCAATTCTGCCGCAGGATGCGGATGGCACTGGCAGCGGGCGCCCGGAAACGCTCTATATCGAGATCAGAGTGG
Organism: Rhodobacterales bacterium; assembly: GCA_041741655.1. GTDB lineage: Bacteria > Pseudomonadota > Alphaproteobacteria > Rhodobacterales > Rhodobacteraceae > UBA9554. The sequence continues at coordinate 2,524 of JBGSJU010000429.1, read as the reverse complement.
ACCAGCGCCCGGTCGATCCGGCAGAATGGTTCGATGCATTGAAGGATGGATGACAGATGAAGAAGTTCGTCATGGCCGCATTGGGCGGCACGCTGGTGGGCGCGATTGCGACGACGCAGGTGGCCGGACCGCTGCTGGCGCAAGAGGCGGCCAAGACCACGGTCTATGAACAGCTGGACCTGTTCGGCGACATCTTCGACCGGATCCGCGCCCAGTATGTCGAGGAAGTCGATGAACAGAAGCTGATCGAGGCGGCGATCAACGGCATGCTGACCTCTCTTGACCCGCATTCCAGCTATCTGGCGCCCGAAGCCGCCGCCGACATGCGCACGCAGACGCGCGGCGAATTCGGCGGGCTGGGGATTGAGGTCACGCAGGAAGACGGGTTCGTCAAGGTCGTGTCGCCCATCGACGGCACGCCGGCGGATGCCGCCGGTGTCGAAGCCGGCGATTTCATCACCCATGTGGATGGCGAATCGCTATTGGGCCTGCCGTTGGACGACGCGGTCGAAATGATGCGCGGCCCGGTCGGGTCGGAAATCATCATCACCGTCGTGCGCAAGGACATGCCCGAACCGTTCGACATCTCCATTGTGCGCGACACGATCAAGCTGACCGCGGTGCGCGCCCGCACCGAAGGCAAATCCGTGGTGCTGCGCGTGACCACCTTCAACGACCAGACCTATGCCAACCTTGAAGCCGGGCTGAACAAGGCGGTCGAAGAGGCTGGCGGCATGGATGATGTGACGGGCATCGTGCTGGACCTGCGCAACAACCCGGGCGGGCTGCTGACCCAGGCGATCAAGGTGTCGGACGCGTTTCTGGACAAGGGCGAGATCGTGTCCACCCGTGGCCGCAACCCGCAGGACGGCGACCGCTACAACGCCACGCCGGGCGATCTGGCGCAGGCCAAGCCGGTTGTGGTGTTGATCAACGGCGGGTCGGCCTCGGCGTCCGAAATCGTCGCGGGGGCGTTGCAAGACCACCGCCGCGCCATCGTGATCGGCACGAAATCCTTCGGCAAGGGATCGGTGCAGACCGTCATGCCGCTAAAGGGCGATGGCGCGATGCGCCTGACGACGGCGCGCTATTACACGCCGTCGGGCCGGTCGATCCAGAACCTGGGCGTGACGCCCGATATTCTGGTGGAACAGCCCCGCCGCGATCCCGAAGCGGAAGCCGCCGAGCCCGAGGCCGAGGCTCCCAAGGGCCGGTCCGAAGCCGATCTGCGCGGCACCTTGCGCAACGACAGCCTGACCGAAGATGAAATCCGCCTGATCGAAGAAGACCGTGCCCGCGCCGAAGAAGCCGCGAAGCTGCGCGTTGACGATTATCAACTGGCCTATGCGCTGGACATCCTGAAGGGGATGGCGGCGTTGCAACCCAAAGAGTAAGGCGTTCGACACCAGGAAAGGGCCGTGCGGGATTGCCCCCGCGCGGCCCTTTCGCGTATGGCAGGGGCAACTGAAGGAGGCCCCGATGGCGCAGGTATTGTCCCCCGACCAGATCGCGAAACTGCCCTATCGGCGCAATGTCGGCGTGATGCTGGTCAACGCCGCCGGGCACGTGTTTGTCGGCCAGCGGTTGGACAGCGATCTGCCCGCCTGGCAGATGCCGCAGGGTGGCATCGATGATGGCGAAGACCCCCGCGCGGCGGCCCTGCGCGAACTGACCGAGGAAACCGGGGTGACCCCCGATCTGGTGCAGGTGGTGGCGGAAACTGCCGGCTGGCTGACCTATGATCTGCCCGCTGCCCTGATCCCGACGATCTGGAAAGGCCGGTTTCGCGGGCAGGAACAGAAATATTTCCTGCTGCGGTTTCTGGGCACCGACGCCCAAGTGAACATCGACCTGCCGCATCCCGAATTCAAGGCGTGGCGCTGGCTGCCGCCTGCCGACCTGCCCGACCATATCGTGCCGTTCAAACGTGACGTTTATCGCGCCGTGCTGGCGGAATTCGCGCCCCATCTGAACGGGTGACAGGCGGGGCCGGTCGGGTCTATCCTGCCCGCATGGCCCGCACGAACCCGCATCGTCCCTTCACGCCCGACCCGGCCCAGATGGCGCTGGCACCGCCGGTCTCCGGCAATGCGATCAACGGCTTGGGGGAACCCACGTTCCGCCGCCCCGACATGGTCTATTGGGCGCCCGACCCCGACACGATCCCGCATGGCGCGATGCAGCGGTATTTCTACGGCACCGATCCCGGCAATCCCCATATCGCCGCCGCCCGCACCGAGCGCGCCCGCATCACCGCGATTGATCCGGTCCCTGTGGCGCCCGTCCCTGTGCAACGCACCCCCGATGACTGGACCGCCGCGCTGGACACTTTCGTGGCGGATGGCACCTGCGACCGCGTAGGCGTGGCAGTGATGGACCCGGATTGGGCCTATGCCGGGCAGGATGTGCCGCAATCGCGCGTCATCGTGATCGGGGTGCAGCATGATTTCGACGCCATCGTCACCGCGCCCGAGGCCACCGCCGGGGCCGAGGTGCTGCGCCAATATGGCCGCGCCATGCGCGC
>JBGSJU010000428.1:0-4869 GCA_041741655.1 Rhodobacterales bacterium | reverse complement strand
CTGCAACCGGGCGGGCCAGTGGGCCTGCGTGACGGCGGCCTGCGGATCGCCGGTGCCCAGCAACCGCAGCGCCATCAGTGCAGCGCCCGCATTGTCGATCTGGTGCCGCCCTGGCAGGTTCGGTTGTGGCAGGTCCAAAAGGCCACGCTCATCCTGAAATGCCATCCGGCCATGTTCGGGCCAGACCTGCCAGTGCTGGCCATGCACGAACAGGGGCGCGCCAAGGCGCAGGGCCTGCCGTTCGATCACGGCCAGCCCTTCGTCGGTCTGCGGGCCGACAACCACGGGCACGCCACGCTTGATGATGCCGGCCTTTTCGCCGGCGATCTTGGCGACCGTATCGCCCAGATAGGCCTCGTGATCCATCGACACCGGCGTGATGATGGTCAGGCGCGGCTGCGCCACCACGTTGGTCGCATCCAGCCGCCCGCCAAGGCCGACCTCCAGCAAGGTGAAATCGGCGGGCGTGCGGGCCATCGCCAGCATGGCGGCGCAGGTCGTGATCTCGAAATAGGTGATCGGCGCGCCGCCGTTCGCGGCGTAACATTCGTCCAGCAGCAGGGTCAGCGCATCCTCGGCGATCAGGTCACCGGCCAGCCGGATCCGTTCATGGAACCGCGCCAGATGCGGGCTGGTATAGGCGTGGACGCGGTGCCCCGAGCCTTCCAATCCGGCATGGATCATCGCCTGTGTCGATCCCTTGCCATTGGTGCCCGCGATATGGATCACCGGCGGCAAAAGGTCCTGCGGGTTGCCCAAGGCCCCCAGCAGCCGCCAGACCCGGTCCAGCGTCAGGTCGATGATCTTCGGATGCAGCGCCTGCATGCGTTGCAGGACAAGGTCGGACCCTTGCGGCATGGCGGTTTCCTGAATGGCTGGCGTCAGGCCGTGGCACCGAAGGTTTCAACGGGTTTCGGCGGCGCCGGCAGGTCGCCCTTGATGGCGGGCGTCAGGCCCAGCAGCAGGCGGGTGATGGTGATCAATTCGTCCCGCATCTTGCCGCGCGCGGTGACGCGGTCCAGCATCCCGTGATCCAGCAGGTATTCGGCTCGCTGGAACCCTTCGGGCAGCTTTTCGCGGATGGTCTGTTCGATCACACGCGGGCCCGCAAAACAGATCAGCGCGCCGGGTTCGGCGATCTGCACATCGCCCAGCATGGCATAGCTGGCCGTGACGCCGCCAGTGGTGGGATGCGTCAGAACCACGATGTAAGGCAGGCCCGCCTCTTTCAGCATCTGGATGGCCACGGTGGACCGTGGCATCTGCATCAGGGACAGGATGCCTTCCTGCATCCGCGCGCCGCCGGCGGCGGAAAACAGGATCATCGGGCGTTTCAGTTTCACCGCCTCTTCCGCAGCGGCGATGATGGCATTGCCGACATACATCCCCATCGACCCCGCCATGAAGCTGAAATCCTGCGCCACGGCGATCACCGGCGTGCGGCCGATGTCACCGGTCGCCACCAGCATCGCCTCGCGTTCGCCGGTCGCGGCGCGGGCGGCCTTCATCCGGTCGGGATATTTCTTCTGGTCGCGGAATTGCAGCGGATCGGGCAGCGGTTCCGGCACCTTCAGTTCCGCAAACACTCCGCCGTCGAACAGCGCGGTGAACCGCGCGCGCGGCGAGATCGCCATGTGATGGCCGCAGGACGTGCAGACGTTCAGGTTGTCCTTCAGCTCGCGGTGAAACAGCATCGTGCCGCAGCTTTCGCATTTCGACCACAGGTTTTCCGGCACCTCGCGGCGCGAAAAGATCGAATTGATCGTCGGGCGGACATAGTTGGTGATCCAGTTCATCGGCGCATCCCTTCGGGCCACAACCATTTCGTTCCCGGCTGCCCGGGTGAAATAAGGCCGCGCGCGCCGGTTTGCAATCAGCGCCGCCCCATCAGCGCCTGATCGCCAGCCGCGCTGCCATCCAGATCAGGCCGACGCCTGCCAGTTCGACCAGAAACGGTACCGTCAGAAACGGCATCGGTTCGGCCGGCATGTCGCCTGCCAGCGCGCCCGGTTTGAACAGCACAAGGGCCAACCCGCTATCCTGTCCGCCGGCCTCGGCGAAGAACAGGAACGCAAAGGCGTTGTTGGCCAGATGGAAGCCGATGGCGGCGCCCAGCGTGCCGGTGCGGGCGGTCAGGTCGGATGCAGCCACCCCGAACAGAAAGGCCCAGGCGACATATTGCGCGCTTTGCACCGGGTCGCCGCCGTTGTTCCAATGCACGGTGGCAAAGGCGATATTCGGCAGGATCAGCCATGCCGCCGGATGCGGCAACAGCGCCGCGATCTGGGCTTGCAGATACCCGCGATACAGCAGTTCTTCGGCCCCGGTCTGCACCAGCAGCACCACCAGCCCCGGCAACAGCAGCGCCAGCCACAGCCAAACCGGGCGCTGATGGTCGATCAGCGTGGCGTCCCACCATGGCGGGATCGCCTCCATCGCCAGCATCAGGGCCAGCACCCCCAGAAAGGCGCGGGTCAGGTCGCGGACAAACCGCGGCATCGGGCCGAGAGCCGACCCCAAACCGCGGTCATGGGCATAGCGCAGCACCAGCACCACCGCCGCCGCCAGAAACCCGAAGGACAGCAGTTGCAGGATCAGGCCCAAAGGCGTGGTCCCGCCGAAATAGGCATCTGCCGCCGCCTCGGGCACGCGGTAGGTGGCGCCGTCGATGATCGCCAGCGCGCCGGCATAGAATACCTCGATCAACGCGAACCCCAGCAACAGGCGCGGCAATTCCGCCTTGGCGCGGGCGGGGTCCACCAATGCGGCATAGGGGGCATATCCGGTCATCGCGGGCCTTTGCGCTGGCAGGTGATCTGCCGCAAGATGTGGCATGCTGCGCCGGCCTGCGAAAGGGGGCGGCATGATCTTGCGCCAGATGCGGGACTTGTGCGGCACAAGACCGCGCTTTACACCCCGTCACGACACATTCCAAAAGATGTCCGCAATCAGGGGGAGGCCCAGATGACCCAGTTCGACAAGCGCAAGCTGCCCAGCCGTCACGTGACCGAAGGGCCCGCGCGCGCGCCTCACCGGTCCTATTACTACGCCATGGGCATGAGCGAGGAAGAAATCCACCAGCCGCTGGTGGGCGTCGCCACCTGCTGGAACGAGGCCGCGCCCTGCAACATCGCACTGGCGCGTCAGGCGCAATCGGTGAAGTCGGGCGTGAAGAAGGCCATGGGCACGCCGCGCGAATTCACCACGATCACGGTGACGGACGGCATCGCGATGGGCCACGAAGGCATGCGGTCGTCGCTGGCCTCGCGCGATGCGATCACCGACACGGTGGAACTGACGATGCGCGGGCATTGCTATGACGCGCTGGTGGGGCTGGCGGGTTGCGACAAATCGCTGCCGGGCATGATGATGGCGATGGTGCGTCTGAACGTGCCCTCGGTGTTCATGTATGGCGGGTCGATCCTGCCGGGGCGGTATCAAGGCCGCGATATCACGGTGCAGGACATGTTCGAAGCCGTGGGCAAGAACCAGGCGGGCACGCTGTCGGTGGCGGAACTGGAGATCATGGAGCGCATTGCCTGCCCGACCTCCGGGGCCTGCGGCGCTCAATACACCGCCAATACCATGGCCTGCGTATCCGAGGCGATCGGGCTGGCGCTCTTGAACTCGTCCGGTGCCCCCGCGCCCTATGAAAGCCGCGATGCCTATGGCGAGGCGTCGGGCGTCGCTGTCATGCGGCTGATCGAAAAGAACATCCGCGCGCGCGACATCGTCACCAGGAAGTCGCTGGAAAACGCCGCACGCATCGTGGCCTGCACCGGCGGATCGACCAATGGCGCACTGCACCTGCCGGCCATCGCGCATGAGGCGGGCATTGATTTCGACCTGTTCGACGTATGCGACATCATGCGCGACACGCCCTATTTCGTCGATCTGCGTCCCGGCGGGCAGTTCGTGGCCAAGGATCTTTACGAGGTCGGCGGCGTGCCCGTGGTGATGAAGGAACTGGCCAAGGCCGGTCTGTTCCATTTGGATTGCATGACCGCATCGGGCCGCGAGATGGGCGATGAACTGGACCGCATCAAGGGTGACGCGGACGGCACCGTGATCTATCCGGTCGCCACGCCCCTCACCGCAACGGGTGGGGTTGTCGGCCTGAAGGGCAACCTTGCCCCCGATGGCGCCATCGTCAAGGTGGCGGGCATGTCGGATGCCGAACAGGTGTTCTCCGGCCCGGCCCGCGTGTTCGAATGCGAGGAAGACGCGTTCGAGGCCGTCAAGGCGCGCACTTACAAGGAAGGCGAGGTCATCGTGATCCGCAACGAAGGCCCCGCGGGCGGTCCGGGCATGCGCGAGATGCTGTCCACCACCGCCGCGCTGTCCGGTCAGGGCATGGGCAAGAAGGTGGCCCTGATCACCGACGGGCGGTTTTCGGGGGCGACGCGCGGGTTCTGTGTGGGCCATGTCGGGCCAGAGGCCGCGCATGGCGGCCCCATCGCACTGTTGCAGAACGGCGATGTGATCACCATCAACGCCCTGACCGGCGAGATTTCCGTGGCGCTGAGCGATGCCGAACTGGCCGCGCGCAAGGCGCAATGGAAAGGCCCGCGCGAGACGATCTATACCTCGGGTGCGCTCTGGAAATACGCCAAACTGGTGGGATCGGCCCGTTATGGTGCCGTCACCCATCCCGGTGCCAAGGCCGAGCGGCATGTCTATATGGACCTGTAAAGGGTCAGGCCATTTCAGGCGCGGGGGGCTGGCGGCGACGCTGGCCCTTTCCCTGTGCGGTTGCCTTGATGGCGTGGCCCCGACCACGGCGGCGCAATCCGGCGCGGCCACCTTTGCGGCGCAACAGGTGTTGAACGGGGCGTCGCTGTTCGGTGGCGCCGTCATCCTGCGGCCCCC